>JAPPMR010000342.1 GCA_028818995.1 Candidatus Poribacteria bacterium
GTACTTTAGAGGTAAAATCTTCGTTTGCCATAGCTTCTCCTCTGCGTAATGTCTATGAGATATATAGTGATTAACATAACATGGTATGCGTTGCTTGTCCAGAAAATTGTGGCTTCTAAGAAGTATTCGATTCAGTTGTAATTTACACGTCAAATAAAGATTTTCAGGTTGACTAACATGTTCATAAGTGATAAAATACATACTAACATTGTAACGAAGGTCATTGCAACCGTTCTAACTATCGCAATTGTTGACATAATTGCAATGTCACACTAATAAATTCACTATAATGATAGAGAAGGAATTTTATGGATCTAAAAGGAATATCCAGCCAAATAGAAGATAAACTATCTGAGATTTTTTCTGAAGAACTAACATCGGGGTTAGCAGCACGCGAAGATTCTCGAGCTTTTGGAGCAATGATTGAAAAAAAGATAGCTGATAATTGGGACCAGATGTGCTCAGATCTTGGATATCCTGCGTTAGAACGACCAGGAAGACGTACCATCTTTGATTTTGCTCTACAGTTTGAAAATAGAATTATTGGAATTGATGTTAAAACTAAGGACCTAGATTCAACTCGGTACTCTGATGGTGGGATTTGTGCTGTTGGTAATTTGTTGAAATTTCTGGCAAATGATAATGGGATGTTCCTTATTGCAGAATTTGGACACAACAAATTATCTTCCCAGAGTGAAAAACGCGATTTTGTATATATCCGTGTAGCACCTTTTATTTTATTCCCTCAGGATGCATACAGAATTGAAACCTTGGTACTGGACAAATACGGCTTAATTACACAGTTAACCAAGTTTGGGAGGAAATTGATTGGAATCGGGATATTACTGATTTTTATGATATGTTCATAGATCTCGCTATCCAACATTATAGACGAGTTAGCAGTGACGCGTTAAGACGTATTGCAGATTTAGAGGCATTTAGAAACAATGGATACAAACATTTCTCATTTAATAGACGCTAATATCGGAAAAGTTTTTACACCATTCAAATGGGCAGAATGGCTCATCAATAAATGGAATATCTTTGATGCGTGGCTTGACGGTGCTCATATTTGTGACCCTACAGCAGGACAAGGTGTATTCGTCTTAGCGATGCTTGATATCGCACGGAACAAAGGAATTCCTATTACCACGGAACGTATGTCACGCCTAACTCTCATTGAGATAGTGCCTTCGCTCCTTGAGCAGTTCAGAGAAAATGTCCAGCAAGAATTTGGTGTAGATTTTCCTACCTCACAAATATTCTGTCAAGATATTATTACCGAGACGCATAAGGGAAAATATGACATTCTTATCGGGAATCCTCCGTGGTCAAACTTCGGAGACTTACCTACGACTTACAAAACAGAAATTAAACCCTATTTTCTTCAAGAAGGACTTGTTGCGGATACGCAACGGACGCTTTTGGGTTCTTCCCGCGTTGATATAGCTGCATTGGTGCTGAAAGTTGTTTTGGGGAAACTACTCAAAAAGAACGGTTCAGGATATTTCTATTTACCGACATCTCTCTTTTTTGGTGATGGTGCACATAGCGGATTTAGAAATTATAGTGCTGATTACCGTAATTTTGCAGTGGATACCGTCTTTGAGTTTTCATCTACTAAAGTGTTTGAGGGAATAAACACCGCATACTGTTGTGCAAGGTTGCAATGTGATACACAACAAGAATTTCCAGTCACATATTTCAAAGAGGTAGACCGAAATTGGATTGAACATAAAGCATTACCGCTCAAAGATTCTGATGACCCGTGGCGGATTGTGCAAAACCTTGACGAACTCAATGCGGGTGAAACGCTTGAAATTAGGTTAACACCTGAACAAAAGCCACGCCAGGGTGTGAATACATGCGGTGCGAATAGTGTTTTTATCTTTGACGATAAACCCACTCATCTTCCAGAAGAATTTCTATACCCTCTCGCTACAAAGGAGATTTGGCGGCAAAACATATCATCACCTCAAAAATGGATTCTTCTGCCGTATCATCGGGAAACAGGCAAACCGCTTACAAGGGATCAAATCGAAAAATATGACACATTGAGAGACTATCTTCAATGCCATCAAAACCAACTACAAGAAAGAAAAGGCACGATGCTGCGTGCGTCTATGAATAAGGGCAATTGGTGGGCATTGCTTGGTGTTGGTCCCTATTCGTTTGCACCTTTCAAGGTGATTTGGCAAGCGTATGGCAAAAACGATTTTAACCCGATTGTGCTAAGAGATGTAGACGGACAGATGTGGCAAGGCAATCAGGCAATGCATGCGTTTATTCCTTGTTGGTGTGAAAACGATGCACAAAGGATAAAGACTGCACTTGAGAATCCTCAAATTCCGGTATTGTTGCGACAACTCAATGGAGCAGGAAAGTGCAATTGGGCACAACCAGGAAAGATAAAGAAAATTTTGTCGTTTGGTGAGGTTGAAAATAGAGACAGGAAGGTCACTCTTACTGCGAAAGCGGATGTTTGATGTGTTTGGGGACACAACTATAGTAAACTTTAGAATTAACGAGACATTTCGAGATGTAGGAGGGAACTCCGATTCCCGACTATCAGTGAGGTTCGTCGCGATTCGGAGATCGCTCCTACGAAAAATGTGTATCTTTATTTTCAAAGTTCACTATAAAAAGTGTCCCCAAACATTGATTCAAATTATTGGGAAGCCTTTAGTCTTGACCATGTTGTTGCTAATTTTCCATTAGGTTCAACATCAAAAGCATCTTCCCAGCCACTCATTAACTGCTTAATCTCAGCAGCCTCAAGCGCACGACTGAGAATGACGATTTCATCAATAGCACCGGTATATGATTCAGGTCCGAATTTGAGTTGTAATACCTGACCTGCTTGTACTTTTCCACCCCATTCCGGTTTCCAATCAGCCTTGCCAGCATTCAGCGCACCTTCTTTGCTTTCTGGTTCACCGTCAACATACATCTCAACATTCTTGCCATCGTAAGTTCCTGCAACGTGATACCACTTCTTTTGCTCCAACTCAGTTTTTCCGTAAAACCCGGGTGTAATACCCTGGTCTGTCCAGATTCTAAAGGAGAAGCCATCAGGCACAGGTTCACCACCAGATTGGTCTTCAAGAAGATAAGCACCATTTTTCCTGACACCCGTATCCGAATCGGCATCTACTCGGAACCAAGCAGCGACTGTCAATTGCTCACTGATGCTTTTTAAGCTATCTGAATCTTGAACATCAATACTACCGCCGCCGCCTGCGACAACAGCTTGACCGAACTTACCATCTTCAAACTTGAAATTTCCGTTAATTTTGCCATCATTTTTATTGCCTGATGAATCGTCAGCATTGCCTTCAAACAGCCATACACCAACGATCGCTTCGTCATTCTGCTCAAGTGCCCATGAAATGGCACAAAGACATAAGAGCAACCCTACACTTATACTAAATAACTTCATTTGATAAACTCCCGTATCATATACATCGCTTACTATCCAGAACCTTACTGTAATTCATGGGTAAGGATAACTGGATTTCAGGATAACAGGAATCCTAATGATAGAAACTAAACTATCAAAATGAGTTCCCTTTAATTTTTAATATTGGAGATAATGTATCATATTACATATTTATCGGCAAGTAGTTTCTTGTGATACAAAAGGAATCACAGTTTTCCGTTGATAGTCGCCTTACAAAATGGAATGTGGCATACGGTGTGCAAAGTTTTTGGCACAGAAGCACAAACTTTATTTTCTTTAGTCCCGTAGGGACGATATGTTTATAGAAGCGAGACCAATCCCTCTCTTTAGTCCCATGAATCAACGCCAAATACGCGTATGGTATTTGGCGGGGACGATATGTTGTATTTTATCATCCGAGTTGATTATGCATATATCGTTCCTACGGAACTCAATTAAGGTGGTGTTAACGTTTTCTATAAACATATCGTCCCTACGGGACTGAATAGTATATTTCAAATAATAAAGTGCATAAAGACAACACCTAAGTGGGAACAGTAACACATACCCAAAATAACAGTAGGTTTATTTGCCAAAAACTTTACACATCTTGGCAACACTTTTTTCTTGTGGATTCAGGTGGAATATGCTATATTTTAAAGCAAATTCAAAGCAGGAGACAAATCAAATGGTTCAACCTAAAGCACCGCGCGCTTTTCATGTGATGACAAAACCAATAGGACCAATTTGCAATTTAGATTGTGAATACTGCTTTTATTTGGAAAAAGAAAAACTCTACCCTGAAACGCGCTCTTTCCGGATGGGCGACGAAACTTTGGAGAATTACGTTAAGCAATATATTGAAGCACAGCAAGTTAATGAAGTTACGTTCGCGTGGCAAGGCGGCGAACCGACGTTGATGGGCGTTGACTTCTTCCGACAAGCAATCCGATATCAACAGAAGTATAGGCGCACCGGCATGACGATCCAAAATACATTTCAGACGAATGCCACGCTACTGGACGATGAATGGGGTCAATTTTTCAAGCAAAATAAATTTCTTATCGGAGTAAGTATTGACGGTCCACCTGAAATTCACGATAAATATCGTTATGATAAACGCGGTCGTCCATCATCAGAACAGGTAATTCGAGGGTTGCGGATTTTACAGAAGCATAACGTTGACTATAATATACTTTGTGTTGTGAACAGCCATAATGCCGAATATCCGAAGGAGATATACAAATATTTCAAAGAGCTCGGTGCGGAGTTCATGCAGTTTATTCCGGCGGTTGAGCACTTTGATGGAAAAAATGTGTCCCCGCGCTCGGTCACGGGAAAGCAGTACGGCAAATTCCTGTCTACCATTTTTGATGAATGGGTCGTTAATGACATCGGGAAGATATTTGTCCAGATTTTTGATGTGGCGTTAGAAGCGTGGTTAGGCTATAACCCAAGTTTGTGTGTTTTCAATGAGACTTGTGGTGATGCGATGGCAATTGAACACAATGGCGATCTCTATTCCTGTGATCATTACGTTACACCTGACTACTATATCGGCAACATAGAAGAGACCTCAATAGCGGACATGGTTGATTCAACATTTCAACGCAAATTTGGCACAGATAAACGCGATACGCTACCGGAATACTGCCGTAATTGCGAGGTCAAATTCGTCTGTAATGGTGGCTGTCCAAAAAACCGTATTATTAAAACGCCAGATGGTGAAGACGGTTTGAACTATCTCTGTGCTGGCTATAAGCATTTTTTCAATCACATTGACGAACCGATGAAACTGATGGCTTCGGCGCTCCAAGCGGGAAAACCCGCCAATAGTATTATACCGATGATGCGGGAACGTGGACAAGCAAAGGATAGGGGCAATAATTTGAGAATTCAGACCACCTCAACGTCATCACAGAAAATTGGGCGAAATTCCCCTTGCCCGTGCGGTAGTGGACGGAAGTATAAGCAGTGCTGTATAGGGAAAAATGTATAAAAAAATAGCGTGTAACGCGAAGAAGGATTCATTCTATTTGTAAAAAAGAATATTAACTTATGACAATAGGAAAAATATTTTGTAAATCGTTATGGATTCAGTTGTTTCTTTTCTCCGTTGTGGGCATGTTTGTCTATAACGCTTTCGTTTATGCAGAAAATGAAGAAGAGTGGATGCCGGATCCTGCACTCCGAGAGGCTATCCGAGAAAAACTTAAAATTCCAGCAGATAGTCCTTTGACACAGGCATATATGCAAGAACACTTAACAGCTCTTCATGTGAGTGATAAGGGAATCGTCAATCTTACAGGCTTAGAGCATGCGACTGATTTGCAGTCTCTTGGTCTGGCAAGGAACAAGATCCAGGATCTCTCCCCTTTGTCCGGTCTAACAGGACTTGGTTATCTGAATTTAGGAAGCAATCAGATTTCAGACTTACGCCCGCTGGCGGGACTCACGCGTTTAGAGTTCCTGCATCTTTGGGGTAATCAGATTAAAGATATTTCACCCCTCGCGGGGTTAGTCAATCTCAAAAACTTGAATCTAAGCAGGAATCAGATCGCAGACATATCGGCAC
>JAPPMR010001010.1 GCA_028818995.1 Candidatus Poribacteria bacterium
CCTTACACCTGTCCGACAGATGCCATCAATTTAGAAGCGAAAGGTATTCCTGCTGGTGTGATTGTACTGTCTCCAGACGAGACATTTTCAGCAACCGTCCGCATACTTCCAATAATACCAAATTAATGCGATTCCGCTCGGTAGGTGCGGTTTCCTAACCGCACCTGTCTCCAATAAAATAAGATAAATCCTGTTAATTTGGTATAATACCAAATTGAATTATGGTGATGCAAAATAAAATAAAAACGTTCACATTACTACTCTTTTCTATCCTGATCATAGTTACCAAGCCGTGCAATGCTATCTTTGAAGGCACAGCGAACGCTAATATTTTCATCAAAATGTCCGAACAGCACGGTGATTTCGGCAAACTTGCCCTCTGGCACGAAGCCGCAGCAGAATGCCTTACCCTAATTTCTATACCGATGAATGAGATCAGCCTTAATTACTATAAACGTCAAGGGTATGATAAGTGGGTTGCCCGCGCAGAAAAGGAGGCACTTGAAATTCAGGAACAACGCGAATTGCACCTAAAACGTGCTAAAGCCGCTTGGAAAAAATCGAAAACTACGGAAGCGGTCCTACAAGCGGAGCGCGAAAAGATTGCAAAGTTCATTGCGACGTGGTTACCACACTATCCAGATAGATTTTACAATTTTGGTATCTACGCTACTTTTTTTGAAGAACTACAGGAACGTGCTGAACAGAAAAAAGATTATGCAAAAATTCTCCATCTTGAAGCAGATGCAGCTGAAATGTGCGCAGCACAATACGAAAAGATACCAATTGCGTATGGATTAAAAAACTATGAACAACTTAGAGACGCATATCTCCGCCATGCTACCCTACTTCGAACGCTTGCAAATCAATCTCCAAATACATTGCCACCTGGCGTAAACATTGGTAAACATATACGAAATCGGAGACCAAAACCGCAAATAACACCATTAAAAAAAGCAGATAAATTCCTTCACATAGCAAAATCTGATCCGCGCATCAAAACTGCATTGGCAGATCAAAAAGGGGTTCGCGAGTATGCATGGTTTCAAGGATTTGCTTGGACAGTCAGTTTCTACAACCACGGGTGGGGCAATCTCGCTATCGCTGTAATTGACGACAAAACCGGAAAAGTTGTAGATGTTCTGAAAGGCGAATTTGAACTTCTGGATTAAAATCGTATGAATCAGCTGACACCTTCAAAAATTCTGTCTCATTTAGCCATCCTTTTTATCGGGATTCTATGTGTTCATGTTGTTGGGAACGCGCTGCCGCCTGAAATTACCCCTGGCGAGTTATTAATTCGCCTGACACCAAAAGCATCAACAGATCTACAGCAACTAAACGCTAAATCTCCTATAGCAGCATTGTATACAAAGCACAACGTGGAATCTCTTAAACCGATCTTTCCGTTTTCAACTGGTCCCCCACAACGCAACTCCAAGCTACAGCGCACCTATCTTCTACGGTTTGCACCAGCCGCAAACCTGCCAGTACTTAAAGCAGCATTTGAAAAAAGCAACCTCATTGAGGCGGTTACTTATAACTATCTACGCCCAACTTTAGCAGATGAAATTGTGCCCGACGACCCAAAATACTCGGAACAGTGGAGTTTACCGCTGATAAATCTGCCACAAGCGTGGGCAATTGAAAAAGGCAACCGTGATGTAGTTATCGCCATCATCGATTCCGGTATTGATTATACACACGACGATCTTGCCAACAAAATTTGGGTAAATCCGGGTGAAATCGCCGATAACGGTTTAGATGATGATGGAAACGGTTATATTGATGATGTGCACGGATGGGATTTCACCGATGCTCCTAATCTGCAAGCAGAGGGTGATTTTATAGAGGGTGATAACGAACCAATTGATGAATCGGGACACGGTACACATGTTGCTGGCATCGCAGGTGCAATGCCAAATAACGGTATCGGCATTGCGGGTGTCGCGTGGAATTGTCCGTTGATGGCAGTGCGCGCAGGACTATCACTCGGCGGTGGGTCCCGCATGCAGGATGATGATTCCGCCGCCGCGATTGTCTACGCCGCTGACAATGGCGCAAGCATTATCAATATGAGTTGGGGGAGTTCACAACACTCCTTTGTTATCCAAGATGCTATTGATTATGCTTATGCGCGTGGTGCGGTATTAATTGGTGCAGCTGGCAATTCACAGGAGGCAGAGAGTATTTTTCCTGCCGGATACCGAAAAGTCATCTCTGTGGCATCAACGACCCAACACAAACAGCGTTACTACAAATCGAATTTCGGGGCATCTGTTGACATCGGCGCCCCCGGAAACGCCATTCTCAGCACACAAATCAACAACGACTACCGTATTCTTACTGGTACTTCTATGGCAGCACCGCATGTCGCGGGTGTCGCAGCATTGATGCGATCAAAACGATCTAATCTTACCCACGAAGAGGTGCGGCAGATACTCATCAACACTACCGATGTGGTTTTGGAAAAGGATAGTGATGAACCTGACCCGAAACTTGCTGGTGCGGGAACCCTCAACGCTGAACGCGCTTTGTTAGCAAGTGGCTCTTTACAAGCACGAATTCATGCACCGCAAACAAATAGTGGCGGATCAACCTCAATAACATTTATCGGTACTGCAGGTGGATATAAGTTTAAGTCGTGGCAGCTGTTTTATGGGAGTTCGAGTGTCCCCACAACTTATGTTCCGTTTACCGACCCTATATCAACGCAAAAAGTCGCCGAACAGTTAACCGTATGGGATACTACTGATATACCAGAGAACGTTTACACTGTCCGCCTCGTTGTTACAGGGAGAGACGGTAGCCAAACACACGATCAGGTTGTTTTAACGGTAGACCGTACACCCCCCAAAATTATTTCCGTTACAGCAGCTGAAGCGTTGTACGGAGACAGTTCTACCACTATTTTCACTTGGGCAACAGATGATGTAACACGAGATACTTTCTATTTTCGACGCAGCGGTCAAATTACGCCTTTTGCATCTATTGAGGAAAGAGGACTTGGAAAAGAACACCTTTTCTCTTTCGGATTGGAAACAGGACAATATCAATTTTACATTGCAGCACAGAACACTGTCGGGTTAAAAACAGTGGACGATAACAATGGGAAATATTATACAATTAATGTTGTCGGCAGTACTATATCACCAAACGGGTTCGTTGAAACTGATCTCGGTATGTCACCGCTCCACATCGCAAATATTTCTACTGATTTTGATAAAGACGGATTATCCGAACTTATCGGTGTGTCACTTTCAGATACCTCTGAGGGCGAACTTTCTGCATCTGAAGGTCTCGCAATTTATGAACGAACACCAACAGGCAAATATAAGATCGCACATAGCCTCTCCAATATTGAATCCCTTGAAATCTCTGATCAAGGTGTAGATTTAGAAACGCTCACACCGTGGACAGTAGGCGATACAGATAACGACGGTTTGCTGGAAATCCTTGCTAACGACGAAGATCAAACATTTTTAATTGAAAGTATTACACCTAACGGTTACCCAACACAAATTATCTGGGAAACCCCATTCATTTCAGGTGGAAAAATCGCTGACCTTGATGGCGATGGCAGAAAGGAAATAATTGGAGTTGATAACAACAACAACCGAATTCTCATTTTTGAGAATAGAGGGAATAACTTATATGACAGAATCGCTGAGTTAGTTAATGAAACAGAGGGGAAAAATGTCTTCGCGTTAGACTTTGCAATTGACGACTTTAATGTTGATGGAATGGATGATTTAATTGTTGGCGATAGTGAAGGCGAACTTTTCATTTATACTGCCACAGAAAATAACAATTTCCACTTACAGTGGCAAACTCAGCTTGGAATAGACGATGTTAGATTGTTGGTCTCCGGAGATTTAACTGGAGATGGAAGATCGGAATTTGTTGTTGGCGGCACCATATCACCGCCCGATGTGCCTTCTGCCTCGCCCATCTGGAAGTTTCTTGTCTTCACATATACATCTGGCAAGTATGTACCGCTGTGGGAACAGGCTATCGCACCGTATCGACTACGTGGAAACAGTCTCGCTGTAGCTGATTTAGACGGTGATAGACAAAACGAACTTGCGATCATCACATATCCGAACCTCTATGTGATGAAATGGAACGGCACAACATTCATACCGTTATTCCATCAAAAGGTTGCTGAAACTCCCACTCTCTTTACTGCTGATCTCAATAATAACGGGTTCCACGAACTCTACGTTAACTCTGAAGAGGGGGTAAGCTTCATTGAATCCGTTTTTGCGATGGATAATAACGCTGTTGCTACTCTTATACCATGGGACGTTTCAGCGACGCCTTTGACTGCAAAGGTCGTTCAGGTTACGTGGAAGACAGCAGAAGAAACTCAAGTGCCAACCGTTTTTACTATCTATCGTGCAATTGGTGAAAAGAATGGGGCCCCTACGGATAGTAAGTTCAAGGCAATTGCTAATAACCTTACCTTACCCAGATTCTTAGACAGATCTGTTGAAATAGATACAACCTATTGGTATGCTATCACAGCCAAGGGGGAAAAGGGTATAGAGACAGAACGAACAAAAGCAATTTCCGCAACACCACGCCTCGCTCCAAAAATAATTAGTGCTGCCTATCAACCACCTAACTGGATAGTTGTCACTTTCGATCGCCAGATGAACTCAACTATTAGCAATGAACGCCGTTATCTTTTACGTGAACCAAAACAACTGGGAGGATTACGACCAATGTCTGCTATCCGCGATAGAATGGGGACGCGTGTTCTTTTAGCCTTTGATACAGATGTTCTACAGTCGCTAATCACTGCCCCAACAAACCAATATGAAATTGCCGTGTCCAACGTAACTGATATTGATGAAAACCCGATCAGAACTGCTGCTAACCTTGTTGAGATCAAACGCAGTGTTATTGAAACCGAAGTAAAAGATTTCACACAGTTACGCGTCTATCCGAACCCTGTCCGCCCGAACGTATCAGACAAAGGAGCGGTTACCTTTGATAAAGTGCCGACCGGCACTCGCATTCGACTTTTCACACCTAAAGGAGAATTGCTCGAGAACTTGAACGTCACCGAAAATGATGGAAACAGCAAAGCGTGGTGGTTGACAAACGGCAGCATCGGTGATATAGCGACCGGTATCTATATCTACATCCTTGAATTTGAGGCACAGAAAAAGGTTGGGAAAATTGCCGTAATTAAATAATTTTGTCACTGTTATCTATCTCACAAAGTCTGATAATCAAAATTTTTACTACGGTAGATGCGGTTTCCTAACCGCACCACAAGTGTTCATATTTTTAAATTTTACTATAACTACAACCAGAACCAATATGGACGATTTTATCCTTATCGCAAACCCAATATCCGGCAAAGGCAAAGCAAAAACAGTTGCTGAACAAGCATACACTGCTCTTATGGCAGAGGGGTGTAATGGTGAGATAAAACTAACGACTGGCACTGGAGATGCAACACGTTTTGCGCTGGAAGCAGTCTCAAGTGGGATTCGATGGGTAATTGTTTGCGGCGGTGATGGTACACTTCATGAAGTTGTCAACGGTATTGCGACTGTTCAGGGTGTGACTTTAGGCGTACTCCCGTGTGGGCGCGGCAACGATTTAGCAACCGCTATCGGTATTCCGCGTAAACCGCAGCATGCAATTCAGACGCTATTCACTGGTAAATCTAAGTGTATTGATTTAGGTTACGTCCGTTCAGAGAAAGGAAACGAACACTATTTCACAACGATAACGACATGTGGTTACGATACTGAGGTCAGTCGTCGCGCTGCCGCACGCACCACCCCATTTTCTGGGACTGCATCTTACGTCTACGCCGCTATTGCTACACTATTTAAATACAAGTGTCCGTTTGTCCGAATTGAAGGCGACTTCGGTACCTATGAGGGACCGCTTCTGCTTGCTGCAACTGGAAACACAAAAAGTTATGGCGGTGGATTTAAGATCGTACCAAACGCGCACTTTGATGATGGACTTTTTGATGTCTGTATTATA
>JAPPMR010000916.1 GCA_028818995.1 Candidatus Poribacteria bacterium
GTATTACGTAGGCAAGTATTACAAGCCTTTCAAATTGAGACGCACACTCAATTCATAATACTCCGCATTTTTCATCTCACCCTGCTCACAATCGGTATCCTCATCAGTCTCAAAAGCCTTGGGATGAATTTCACAAGTTTAGCGATAATTTTCGGTGGATTGAGTATCGGTATCGGCTTTGGTTTGCAGAATTTAGTATCGAACCTGATATCCGGGTTGATACTAATTTTTGAACGTCCTATTAAAATTGGGGATTTAGTAGAAATTATGGACGTTGACATATTTGGTAGGGTAAGTAGTATCAATCTCCGTTCAACAGTTATTATGGCAGTTGATGAGAAGGAAATTATTGTTCCGAATTCACAATTAATTACGGAACCAGTTCACAATCTTACACATTACAACAATCGCTTTCGGGTTCGCGTGCAGGTAAGTGTGTCGTTTAATTCAGACGTAGAAGTTGTTAAGAACACTTTAATTGAGGTGGCGCATGCACACCCTCAAGTGATTAAAGAACCAACCCCTGAAATGGATAATGTTACTGCGCCGTTTGTACGATTTACAAATTTCGGCGAGTCGTCCTTAGATTTTGAATTATTAGCGTGGATTCCAGATTCGTTTGAGCGTTTTGATGTTGCAAGCGATCTTCATTTTATGATTTGGGAAAAGTTTAAAGAATGCAACATCACAATCCCCTTCCCGCAACGTGATGTGCATCTTAACTCAGAAGAACGATAGGTAGAAATTGATGAGCAACGGTTACTGCGATTCTAAGGAGGTATTTATCGTGATGTCCGAATGTCGAATGACCTCTCCTTTTACGAGATAATACACCTCCTCGCCTATATTCGCCGCCAAGTCTCCAACCCGTTCCAAATGCCGAAAAAGCAGTAGAAAACTGATACCAGATTGAATAAGTTGCGGTTGTTCGGCTAAAATGGCACAAAGTTCACCGACCATCTGTTCATAGAAATCATTAACTTGATTGTCGCGTTTTCGGAGTTCTTTTGCAAGTTCCGCGTTCCTATGGACAAGCGCATCAAGTGCGTCTTTGACCATCTCTTGAATTATACGGGTGACAGAGGGAAGATCGACAAACGGCTGCATCGGTGGGTATGCCAAAAGTTCAATGCTACGCCTGGCAATAGAAACACATTTGTCGGCTAATCTTTCAATATTCCGATTAACCTTCATTGCCATAGTCAAGTAACGTAATTCAAAAGCGACAGGTTGGTGCCGGGCAATAAGTTGGATACATCTTGCCTCAATTTCATTTTCAAGTTTGTCAACAGTATCGTCAACTGCGATTACACGTTGTGCCAAATCCTCATCACGGTTTAGGACTGATTGAACAGCATCGTGCAACATGTTTTCTGCAATCCCGCCCATTTTAAGGAGTTGGTGCTGAAGTGCTTTGAGTTCTGATTCAAGATAATGTTGCATGATTCACCTCGCAAGTTTAGATTAACCTAACCTGCCAGTTACGTAGTTTTCTGTTCGTTTGTTTTTCGGGTTTGTAAAAATTTGTTCAGTTTGTTGAAACTCCACTAATTCGCCATCATATAGGAATCCGGCGACATCGGACACTCGGGCAGCTTGTCGTCTTTTGTTGGTAACAAAAATTAAGGTGTAACGGTTTTTGAGACTCTGAACAATCGCTTCAAGTTTCGGTGTCTCAGCTGCATCCAGCTGCTCACACGGTTCGTCAAATATCAGAATTTCTGGAGCACCTGCCAACGCGCGTGCAATGCAGAGTCGTTGTTGTTGACCATTAGACAAAATATCAGGTGATGCATGAAGGTCCTTATATACTTCTTTCCAGAGTTGTGCCTTTCTGAGGCTTTCTTCGACGGTGGTATCAAGTTGAGCGGACTGTTTTACGCCACGGAGGCGCGCACTATATGCCACATTTTCGTAGATGGATTTGCGGAAAGGAATAGGTTTTTGGAAAACCATACCTATCTGCCGAGAAATTTTAGACGCTTTCAACTTTGGCGTATAAAGTTCATCTCCCTTATAGAGTATCTGCCCTGTCAGTTTGAAATTCAATGTCAAATCATTCAATCGGTTAAAGCAACGCACTAAAGTGGTTTTGCCACTATTTGATGGACCAATGAAAGCTGTTACCTGCTTCGGTAACACATCAAAAGTCAGGTTCTTAAGTATCTGATCTTTGCCGTACCACACATTCAAATTGTGTACTTGCAAGATAGGATCTGTCTTTCGTGATTGCATGCTTTCGTTGAATCCTAATGTAAAACTACCTGCAAAGCCTGAGAATTTTAGGTCAAATTTGCTTTCTTTTCAAGAAAACTTGAAATAACACTGGATAGCAGTGCCGACGATAGAAGCACAATTACACTACTCGGAACATTAAAAGTTTCTGATGATTGCAGTGTATGTTCTTTCCAAATATATACTACGATGATAAGTGCAGCAATTGCCAACGCACGTGAAATCGCAGTCCAAATTCCAGCTACAATTGTAGAAAAAGCATTCGGAAAAACATGGTCAACTACCACTCGCCATCTGTTTGCTCCTAATGCAAAAGCCGCTTCACGAACAGATATATCAACGCCTCTAATAGCCTTTTGCGTTGACTGAACGGTAATTGGCATTACAAGTAAAACAGTAGTGAACACATGTGTGAGAAACGAACCTTTTTCTGACTGTAAAACAAAGAAGTAGAGACCCAATAATCCATATAATAGCGAGGGGATAGATGCCAATATAGTAATTTGCTGCGCTATAATTCCGTATATCCAGCTTGTTTCTGCCAACCATTCTTCTAAGTAGAAGGCAATTGCAATACTGAAGAATATCGATCCCAATAAAATAGGCACCATCCGATAGAGATTTTCTTGTAGAACAGAATATGAGTCTGCAGCAGTCTCATCAAATGTTAAACCACTTTCTACAAATGGTGTCTCTTTACTGAAACTCCAAAAAAGTATGAATGCAACAGCCAAAGTAATTAGGGCGATGCTTTGATAAATTAGTACTGACCTCTTCATGATATTAGCATTCCGCTGAAAACTGAAATGCCTCTCTCCGAACAGGCGTTTATTAAAATCCTCTGAACCTACAAAACTTTAGAAACACTCATACATTCTAACCTAACCGTATCGCATCTGCACATAATCAGCTGTTTTTGGATGTTCAGGGGTTTCAAACAGTGCTTGTGTTTCTCTGTGTTCAATAAGTTCCCCGAGGAACATGTAAATACATTCACTGCTGACTCTGCGTGCTTGTGCCATATTATGCGTAACAATCAAAAAAGTGTAAGTTCCTGTGAGAACTGACATCAATTCTTCAACAGCGAGAGTGCCTTTTGCATCAAGTGCGGAGCACGGTTCATCCATTAAGATGATTTGCGGTTTGAGTGGCAACAAGCGCGCGATACAGAGTTTCTGTTGCTGTTCCAGTTGTAATGATGTTGCTCGTGTTTTAAGTTTATCCTTTAAATCATCCCACAAAAAAACAGAGGTAAGCGCTTCTTCTACTATCTCGTCAGATTGCGAACGTGTCAAACTTCCAAATGGAGAATGAATGCGCAAACCGAAAAGGATATTATCATAAACTGAAATCGGTAATGGATTTGGACGTTGGAATACCATCCCCACTGTTTTTCGCAATTCTAATAGAGAGACATCTGGATCGTAGATATTTTTCCCTAAAATCTTAATTTCTCCTTTTGTTGTAACGTTACCGTATCGTTCATTTACTCGGTTAAAACAACGGAGCAGTGTCGTCTTTCCACATCCAGACGGACCGATAAGTGATGTGATTTTGCCAGCAGGGATATTCACACTCACATCAATAAGTGCTTGAAAATCACCGTACCAAAGACTAAGATTCTGTGTTTCAATGCTGTGGTTATTTGTTTCCAAGTGAGATACTCCTCTCTGCTGCTATCCGAAGTTCCCATTTACATAGTCATAGGTGGATTGACTGGAAGGATTGTCGGAAAAAATTACATCTGTCTCATCTATTTCAACCAAGTCTCCATTTAGCATAAATGCGGTGCGGTTTGCTAACCGTTTTGCCTGCTGAACCAAATTTGTGACGAGTAAAATTGTCATCTCATTTTTTAGTGTTTTGAGGACATCTTCAATACGCATCGTAGTTATTGGATCAACTGCGATAGAAAATTCATCAAGACACAAAATTTCCGGTTGATGAGAAAGTGCCCTCGCGATTGTCAATCGCTGCTGTTGTCCGCCTGAAAGTTTCGTGCCAAGACTATCCAATCTATCCTTCACTTCATCCCATAGTGCTGCTTGTTGAAGACACCGCTCAACAATTTCGTCTAACTTTGCTTTATTACGAAGTCCTGCTGTTCTCGGAGCAAAGGCAACATTGTCGTAGATAGACAATGGCAAGCCTACTGGCAACGGTAACACCATTCCGATTCGTCTACGTAAGCCATGCACATCACCAATCGAATTGATGTCAACACCATCAAGCTTCACTAAACCTTCAAGAGTTGTATCTTGGGTAAATTCCAACGTTCGATTGATAACTTTTAACAAAGTTGTTTTTCCTGATTGTGCTGGACCGATGATGCCAAGAATTTCGTTTTCGTGGACATCGAAGGAAATTCCGTTTAGTGCTTGTATATCACCATAACGAACCTTTAAATTAGAAATCTCAATCTTGTTTTGCAATGTTTCCTCGCTTCTCTATCTATTCAGAATTCTTACACGTGTTTTTCTCAAAAAAGTGCCTAATTTTAATGTGCCGAAAATTATCCCAATAAAGCATGCCACACCAATTAAGGAGCCAATTACATCGGTAAATATGATGATAAGTTTTCCACCGAATGTCAAAGGAGTCAAATCTGAATAACCGATTGTTGTTAATGTAAGAAAAATAAACCACATTGCGTCACCAATTGAACTGAACGCATCTGGTTGCACATCTCTTTCAAAGTAGTAGAGACCACAAGCAAAAAAGAAAACCAGGACCAATAACATTATAGCTGCCGCCAAAATTTTTCGGATGATCCCAATTTTATTTTTCATCTTCTTTCTCTTCAGTTTCTTCTTGTAGTTCTTCCTCAACCCTTGCTTCAGTCAAGACAGAGGCTAACAATCCAGAAGGAATTGCGATAAGTCCAACACCAACTAAAGCGACCAAGGCAGTGAAAATTTTACCGCCAGGAGTTACAGGATATACATCGCCATATCCAATTGTAGTTAGTGATACGATTGCCCACCACATCGAATCAAGGATAGAACCAAATGCCTCAGGTTGTGCATCTTTTTCAAAGAACCAAATACCACAGGCAGATAAATAAACTAACAATGAGGATAGAATTACAAGCGCCAGAAGTTCCCTTTTGACTCCACCTAATGCGTCAATCATTCTATCCACTGCCAAGATGAATCGGGTGGCTTTAAATATTCTGAAAACACGTAAGAATCTGAGAACACGTAGCACACGAAACCCAGGAATCAACACGAGAGCCGGTAAAATTGCAAGTAGATCAACGATCCCAAAGAAACTAAATATGAACTCTTTTTTGACCGGTGCGGTGTAGATACGTAATATGTATTCTGCGGTAAACAGTACAAGAAAAGTCCAATCTACAATCTCAAAATGGATTTTATACTTATCAAAGGCTGATTCTGTTTCAAGCACAAAGACAACTGCTGAGGCAAGAATCAGAAATTGAATTATTCCGCTAAAGACAGCACCTTCGACGATTTCCCCTAATTTTTTCTGTAAGTTAGATTGTCCTCCGTAATCATCATTCAACATGGGTAAAATCCTATTTTACGCCTTTTTGGCGGGATAGCAAACTTCAGTTTAGAAACGAGGTTGCCAGTTTGTGACACCTCAAACTTCCACATCCGAGAGGTTACCACTTTTTTCGCGTTCTAAGATATATCCGTAGTATAATTGCTGCAGCGTTTACAAGTAGAACACTACCGACTAACACGATTGCTGTGCCGTAAGGAATACCCTCTGTCACGTCCGGTACCTGTGTTGAAATCGTATAGAGG
>JAPPMR010000088.1 GCA_028818995.1 Candidatus Poribacteria bacterium
ACACTACTATCATCAAGGTGAGGTGGATAGAGCGATAAGTGCTTTTGAAAGATCTGTTAAGCTTGAACCTTACCATAAAGCCGCCAGAAATAACTTACACCACCTTTTCAGAGAAAAGGCGTTCTATGCCTTGAATGCCAAGGACTTCACATCGGCAACGGTTATTTTTGAAAAGATAATTCAGCTTAATCCATTAGATTCAACGACATATATGTTGATGGGAGAAGGGTATGCACACGCTGAACACTATCCAACTGCCATTCAGCATTATCAAAAAGCACTTGAATTGAACCCAGTCAGTAGGTTAGCCAAACGAGGACTTGCACGATGCTATAATAACCATGGGGTCACACTTAGAAATAACAAAAAATGGGATGATGCCATTGCTGCTTATCGCGAAGCATTGAAATTGCAGCCGAAATTTCATATCGCCCGTACCAACTTAAGTGATGCGTTTTGGCAAAAAGCGAACAACTACCGCAAATCGGGACAAGCGGATGAGGCTATTAACACCTATCTTGAATTACAAAAACTTCATCCAAACGATACCCGTATCTCCAGTTTGCTCGGTGAATTATACCTTAAAAAACGCAGGTTCTCGGAGGCTGTATCTGCGTTTCAAAAGGTTTATATGACAGAACCTGATGCGCCTCAAGCTCAACATAACCTGATCGCAGCGTATCATCAATCTGCCCAAGACCTCATAAATCGGAAAAATTACCGCGCCGCAATTAAACTACTTCAGAAAGCCGTGGACCTCCTTCCAACTGCATCTAACCTACGTATAAGTTTGGCACATGCATATCAAAACATAGGGGATTATCAGCGTGCGCAAACTGAACTTGAACTCGTCTTAAAAGGTGACCCTAATAATCAGCAAGCAACGACAGAACAGATTAACCTCTACATTCGGCGTGGAAACGCCTTGGTGCAGCAAAAGAATTATCCTGCAGCGCTTACACAGTTTACTGCAATTCCTGAAAATGAAAGAGATATTGTTATTGACAATATCATCGGTTACCTATATCTTGTTCAAGGTGAATTTTCAGAGGCTCTGACAGCATTTGAAAAGGTTGTCTCCAAGGATTCGCGAAACACATCAACATACCGAAATCTGGTTTCACTTGAATCACAAGTTGCCAATCGCCTCTTTAACAGAGGTAAAACGGATATACTGATTCGCGCACGATGCTTACTCGCTATCTGTTTGTTGAATAGGAAACAACCTGACGCTGCACTCACGAAATACGAACAAGCAAAAGATAGCAAATCAGAAAAACATCAGCAGATTCTATTTAATACGGGGATGAAATTAGCGCGCGGGTTTGATGCACAGAACGATACGGAGCGTAGTGCTACAATTCGACGTTGGCTTGGAGAATTAAACTACAACGGCAATGAAGTGCTTGATGATCGTTAGAGACAATCTCTTATGCCAACCAAATTAACGAGATTTATCCTATTTTCAGACGGTAGGAGCGGTTTCTAACCGCTCCATAGACATCAATTTAAGATATCCTCTTGTTGGAGGGTTTTCTAAGCCCAATATATTGGACTGTCTGTAGCACAAACTGTATGAAGATTAATTTTTAATTTCGGTAATTTCCAGTTTTCTCCAGACCCGGTAGGTGCGGTTTCTAACCGCACCGGACTTCGCCAATAAATTACCCAAGTTATTTTTTAATCTTCATTTAGTTTGTGCCTCCCGTGGGACACGGGGAATGCCATAAGGCATTCATATCCGGGGAACGCCTATAGGCGTTCATACCGTTGATTTCTTGATTTACTAACAGTTTGCGCTACAGTTTAGTATAACAAAAAAGGTCGGGTGAATACACCCGACCTAATTGTGTCTTCTCAAACATTATTGAGAGGGACGCTGGCCGCGTTGACCACCTTCGCCACGGCGTTGCCCGCCTTCACCACCGCGAAATCTGTTTGTTCGTAACTGCCGTTCCTTCGTCAATTTGTTGAGTTCTGTCATCTGCTCTTCACTTAAAACCTTTTTGAGGTTCGTTTGAAACTCATTGCCAGCAGTTCCGATAAAAGTTCGCATCTCTTGCATACCCGTTCGCATATCACCAGATGCCATAACTTCCTTCATCTTCTTCTCAAATTTATCCCGAGTTTCCTGATAGATAGGACGCGCTTTCACAAGGGTTTCATCGTCCACTTTTATTTTAAATGTCAAATCCAACCATGAATTGTCAACAAAGGAAGCAGGGTTAAATCCTGTCATTCCCCTATTGCCTCTTTCACCACCAGGACGCTCGCCACGTTGACCTTGTCCGGGTTGTGCGTTCCGATCAGGACGCTGTGCTGATGTTGCATGTTCAAAAACGAAAAGACCTACGACTGCTATAAGTGCGATTGCGCCAAGTACGAAAAATTTCT
Organism: Candidatus Poribacteria bacterium; assembly: GCA_028818995.1. The sequence continues at coordinate 2,395 of JAPPMR010000088.1, forward strand.
GTTTCATTGCTTTCTCCTTAGTGGAACTTGTAACCCGTTTACAAATTGGGGCATTGTTCCGAATTATGATGATTATGTAACACCCTATTCAATATCAATAAATCGTCTCAAAGAGTGTTCAATTTAGTTTCGTTTGTTTATTCAAGTCTATTCAAAAAAGGTTCGTTTTTTAATTTCTTATCAACTGAAGTCCATATCTATGTAACAGCACTATGCCTACCGATGAGATTTAATCATATATTGATACTCCACAACTGATATGCTATAATTGAAACAAAAGGAAGGACATAATGGACTGGAAAGACGCACTACAAAAAATTATAACACAGCCTGACACAAGGCTACGGTTCGGAGAACCACTCGCAAAACATACCTACTTCAAAATTGGTGGAGAGACGACTGCCTACATAGAAGTAAGCACGATAGACGAATTAGCAGCATTAGCACATTTCCATCGCAACTGGGAAGTTCCCGTTGCAGTCATCGGAAGAGGTTCAAATCTATTAGTAAGTGATAAAGGGTTCAATGGTATCAGTGTCAGGTTAATCGGAGAGTTAGCAGAACTGCAGGTTGATGGGGAAATTGTTACCGTTGGTGCGGGGCATCCATTACCGGGGCTATCCAAAGTTATGTCAAAACAAGGGTTGAGCGGTGTAGAATTTGCGCTCGGCATTCCTGGTGCTGTCGGCGGTGCACTCATTATGAACGCTGGCGCATGGGGGAGTAGTTTCGGGGATGTCGTCACGGATGTTACCGTAATGCGTGATACGGGTGAACTCGTCAAACTAACCCACGAGGAAGCAAACTTTGAATATCGGCATAGCAGGTTAGATAGCTATTTTTGCGTTATAGGTGCAACGCTCAAACTTCAGCATGGGGATGCAGATACAATTACGGCACGGATGCAAGACTTCTTCAAACAGAAAACCGAAACGCAACCTTTTGCCGAAGAGAATGCGGGATGCATCTTTAAGAATCCTCCTGGTGATTCTGCGGGGCGACTAATAGACGTTAGTGGTTTGAAAGGGCATCGTATCGGTGGAGCAGAGGTTTCTACGGTTCACGGCAATTTTATTCTCAACATGGACAACGCGACGGCGGCAGATGTTTTAGACTTAGTCGCATATATTCAAAAGCAGGTACACGAAAAGACCGGGATCTCGCTTCAAACTGAGGTAAGGCGTTTAGGATTTGACGAATAAAACTTCTCCATTACAATTAGAGATGATACCAATGAAGACCCTAAGTCGTTGGCTATCCTTCATTTTGTTCTTGCTAATTAGCCTCTTCGGCGTATTTAATGCGCAGCCCGCAATCGCCAAAAAAATATATGAACTTGGTGAAGATGCGCTTCAGAGAGGCGATTATGCACAAGCAATTCAACACTTCACTAAGCACCTCCAAAATACACCTAATAAAGAAAACGGAAAGACACTTACCCGTTTAGGATACGCCTATTCTCAACTTGGGCACTACGCTGAGGCTATTCGTGCGTATCAGGACGCGCTCCGTTTAGAGGCATCCGAAAATCAAAGCCAACAAACCCGCGTTGTAAAAGCACAAGCATTTTTAGGGTTAGGATATATCGCTTACCGACAAGGGAAGTTTGATGATGCAATGCAGTTCTATGCAAAAGTTGTAGAACAAGGTGCGGCTGGTGTTGTTGAAGCACATCACAACCTCGGTAGAATCTATGCTGGACGTGGAGAAATAGAGAAAGCGATCAATGCACAACAACAAGCAATAGCAAAAGATCCAAAATTTGCTGATGCCTACTACCATCTCGGTGTGCTATACAGTAGAAAGCAGAATTGGCGCGAGGCAATCACAGCATATCAAAAAACTGCTGGGTTAGTTCCAACGATGCCAAATGCACACTATCAACTTGCACGATGTTACCGTCAAACAAAGGATACATTAGAGGCAGAAAAAGCAATGCAGCGGTTTCGCACCTTGAAGAGAGCAGATGCGGATATCCAAAAACATCTTGAAGCAGTGTTTAGTGCAGATGCTGAGAAAAAAGTGGAAACGTTACGCAAACTGGCGAATACCTATCTCAAATACGAAAGATATAAAGAGGCTACCCAGGAATTTGAACGTATCCGTAAACATAGCAGATTAGATAGTGATATTGCACAAGTGTCCACGGGGTTAGGTAGAGTAGCACTTGAGCAAGGAAATGTTACGCAAGCGATTACACACTATAAACATGCCATCCAACTCGGTTTAAAGACAACCGAAATATACCATTACCTTGGCATCGCTTATATGCAGAATCGAGATGGACAAAACGCCATAAAACAGTTCCAACAAGCACTCACGCTAAATCCAGACTTTCCAGAATCGCACCTTATGTTAGGCACGCTCTATACGACAAACAGAAAGTTTGAAAATGCAGAAAAGCATTATCAACGCGCAATCGCACTTGCCCCAGAGATGGCAGCTGCATACCATGGACTCGCGTATCTATATGGACAACACGATCAGAATTTTGAAGAGGCGATCAAATTGGCACGCAAGGCAACTGAGTTGTCCCCAAAATCCGCACCCTACTATAACACACTCTCATGGTTGTATTACAAGACTGGCAAATATAACGAAGCAGAAACTGCAGTTTTAAAGGCAATTGAACTCGCACCCCATAATCCGATCTATCAAGAAGGTTTGAAAGAAATCCGTCAACGTAAAGAATAAATACTACAATCCTGTTTTCAGCTTACCCCAAACTGTTGTTAACTTGCTTTCAGGTTCAACTGCCAGAAATCCGGTTGCCCTTTCAAGTCCTTCTTCCATAACGGTTTTTATGTCCTCCTGTGAAAGCGGCACGTCAAATAGCGCAACCTCGTCAAGTAAGCCTTCACACTGATGTCCTCCGTCAGATCCATCACCAATTCGCATCCGAGAAGGATTCGCATCAAGGCTCGGCTTTGAGTATGCCTGTTTACCAACCTCTTCACCATCGGTGTAGATCACTAAACCTTCATCTTCACCGAAAACGCCCGCGAGGTGGTGCCACCCATCGCCTGTAATCACTGGACCGCCCTTTGGACCCGCCCATGCGCCAGGGGCACCTTTAGTAATACTCAGCTGAAGCGTTTGAGTGTCTCTATCCACAACCAACAGATAGTTACGCGGATTCTGTCCCCGCATCATAATAGACTGCCAGCGCGTCCCTTTTGACGGTTTTAGATTTGCCCACGCAACAATCGTTAACTCTTCAAGGATGATACTGTTGTTCGCTTCTACCTCAACATAGACATTGTTACCGTTGAATTCAAGTGCTTTTCCAAACTTTCCATCTTGCCACTTCTTAGGTCCTGCGATAGCCCCATCGTTTCCCGCATCAGAACTATCTTTTGCTACATCGCCACCGCCTTCTTCAAAAAGCCACATGCCAGCAACGGTATCAGGATCAATTTTCCCAAACGCATACGGGCTTGCAATTAGCATGATGACCGCTATAATACTAATAACACAATACTTCGTGTTCACCTGACTACCTCCTATGGAAACAATTAACGTTTGACCGCAATAATACCATCTCCCTCACGAATTGTCAACCACTGATTACTTTTCACATTTTTAATAACATCTTGAATACCATTTTG
>JAPPMR010000840.1 GCA_028818995.1 Candidatus Poribacteria bacterium
TTTAGTGGAGGACAGGGTGATTGGGGACCAGGTACGGATTAAACCGACATTGGTGCTCACATTACATTGCACATGGGCTTAATGCCGGAAAAAGCAGGTTGGGCAATTATCGCGGGCATATCAAGATCAGGGAATAATACTTATGTGATCGCGTGGTCAGACCAATCACGGCTTGACTTTAATATCTGGAACGGTGCTAAAGAAACGTGGCCCTTTCACAGTGTGGCGCAGCTTGCCCTGAATGAATGGCATCATGTTGCTGGTGTTTACGACGGTTCCGAAGCCATTATTTATGTCAATGGTGAGATGGATAGTAAGAAAAAATTTGAAGGCGACCTTAAACACAATGGCGAGAATTTTTGGATGGGTGCCAGAAAAGTCGGTGGGCTTGCTTTCAGCGGACTTCTTGATGAACTTCGCCTCTATAACCGCGGTCTAAGTCAAGCGGAGATTGAAAAGAACCGTGACGCGGTAGGACTTGCTATTGAGCCTGCCGGGAAATTGACACTCACCTGGGGAACAATAAAAATGTCCAAGTAAGACTAAGGACATCGTCTTGAGGAACGGAAGAAATTAGGTATTTTATACCATTCTAATTGACATATTTCCATAATAAACTGTAGGTCGGGTAGAGTTTGCGACACCCGACATGGAAACCTTATCTATAATCATATGTGTCCAAATCAACGCCAAATGCGCTTTTTGGCATTTGTCGGGTGTCGCTTTGTTCTACCCGACCTACGAAAGAATGCTGCATAATCATTTAAGAATGGTATTAGTTAGATAAATTAAGGAGTTTCGCATGCAAACGGATCCGAATCACATAGAAGAAAAAGAGCTTCCGCTTTTTCCGTTGAATGTTGTGCTGTTCCCTGGTGGTTTGCTCCCGTTACACATTTTTGAACAACGGTATCGTGAAATGGTAAAGTTTTGTATCAGAAACGAATCGTCTTTTGGGATTGTAATGATTGAAGAAGGTGAGGAGGTCGGGGAAGCAGCGAAACCTTGTAAAATTGGCACTGCAGTTGATTTAGTTGAAGTTAATCGGTTGCCAGACGGACGTATGAATATCATGACCTCTGGACACTCTCGCTTTGAGATATTAGAAGTTAAGGACGAACTCCCATATTTAGTCGGGCGAGTGCGAATGTTAGATACGTTAGACACTGAACCAGACACCAGTCTCGAAGAAATTGCTGCTAAAACACGTGAACTCTACATTGAATATGAAACTTTGTCGAGTTACTTGATATTTAGCTGGCAAGCACCAGATGAAAATCCAGAGCATCCGCAGCAATTAGCATATCAAATTGGGACACGCCTGCGCATTCCACTCAATGAAAAGCAGGAACTTTTGGAAATTGCCTCATTTGATGAACTCCTCAAACGTGAAAATGAAATTCTGAAAATTCAGAATCAACAAATAGTTTTCCAATTGTCAGCGCGAAATAATTGAAATATGATTAATAGGACACGACTTTTGTTAGTGTTTACATTGGTGTGTAGACACCGGTAGGTCAGAGAGATCCATGGCGTTCAAGGCTCCTATTCACCAATTCACTGAAACCCGAACGATTCATATTTCAGGGAGAGATTTCTTATATATAAGTAATCTGATTTCAATGTTCAGGCTGCTGATTGCCCCCCTCATCTTTTGGGTAATTTACAAGGAAAATTATAAACTCGCTGTTGTAATAGGAGGTGTGGCGATTGTTTCGGATTTGTTGGATGGATTCTTTGCGCGTGTGCTAAATCAACACTCGGAACTTGGTTATATTCTTGACCCCGTCGCTGACAAGGTTGCTATTGGTGCGGGAATTTTTGCTCTTGTCCTATCAAATACTACATTTCCGATTTGGGCATTTGCTATAGTAATTTTTCGAGACGTTGCAATTGTGTTGGGTAACGTGTATCTGGCTTATAAGGCAAAGATGATCACTCGTTCAAATTGGTGGGGCAAATGCACCAGTTTCTCTTTGTCGATCGCAGTGATACTTTACCTTATTCATGCGGTACAATCTAAATTGTTCCCGGAATGGATTGCCTTTTTTACTCTCTGCGTTGCTCTTGTATTTGTTGTAATCTCAGCAGTAAGTTACGCACGACACATGTTCCGTGTACTAAAAACGGAAGTTACAGACTAAAATCAAAAAAGGTTTGATGTTATCTATACAAATAATATGGGAAACCTCAGTAGTGGTAAAAGTTGCAAGAGGTTGGGAAATCTAAAATGGAACTCTATTTGAATCCATCAGATGTTGCTGAAGTAATTGGTGTTGACGAGGAAATTATAAAACAGACATTGAATCGGAAACACCCAGAGATAGAACCCTTTCTACGTACTGTTGCAGCGCCTGCTGAAGAAGAGAACGCAGAACCGAAGGCCATTCTACAGTTAAGGATTGATGGTTTAGCACCATTGATAACACAACTTAGTTACAATATCCCCACTAATGAAATAATCGAAAACCTAATTTGCCAAGTCGTCCATATTGCCTATCTTAATGAAAATAACGAAAAATTGGAAAAGGAAGTAGCTGAACTTCGAGAAAAAGTGAAATTGCTTCAAGAGGAAAGGGCTGATTTGCGGGTACAAATTAACAACTTTCAAGAAGAGAAAGCGAAAACGTGGAAAGACCGATTATTCAAACTTGGTAATTGAACACACAACTTGTTATGCTGATTTGTTATTAAGATTTATGAGAAAACAGAAACGAAATCAGTTAATTGCTATCATTTTTTTTCTAATTAGTTTTATTTTTCTTTATGTAGAACCGGAAAACGTATCATGGATGCCGGATCGTGTGGTTCAAAGTAGTATACTGATAAAGGGTATCTCATTCGTACTACTCAGCATTGCAGCAATTCTTGCTGGAATTGCCTTTGAAAATAAACGACAAATTGCCATAATATCTGGTATTGGCTTGGCAATGGGACTCGGCTTTCTATATCTTCCTGTCCCTTCAATTTTGCGCGGTTCAGCGTTTCACCTTTTGTTTGCAAGTGCAATTTCATTTGGCATGACGACCACCGCTATACGGGTTGCAACGGTTGTATCTGGAATTTGTACTTGTATCGGGGTCTTCTTTCTTTACCAACCTTTTTTTTCATCACTTGGCGGCACTGCACTATACTTACTGCTGCCGGGGATTATTGTTTTCTCGATTGTCTATTCACAGAAGGCAATGTGTGAACGGATATCCATCGGTTTCATAGCTTTAGGATTAATTTCTCTCTGCCAACCGTTTCTGATAATGTTTTATCAAACAGGTTTTCAGTTACTGCTTGCCGGATTGACAGGATTTATTGTTGTGGTACATCGATAGTTTATCTTTTAATGAAGGCAACGACTTGCTTACCTTGATAACAATATCCAATTGGCATAAATCAGCAAATTCTTCTTGGAACAACATGTAAAAGTTGCCTATGACATCAGCAAAAACCACGAAAATTGTCATTGTCGGTGCTGGTGTTATTGGTGCTTGTTTAGCTTACCACCTATCCCTTCGCCCGCGAAATGTTATAACTGTTCTTGAACGCGATATTCCTGGTGCTGGTGCATCGGGGCACTCCTTCGCATGGGTAAATGCTTTTGGGAAAGATCCGCGTGATTACCATACACTCAATCGGCGTTCATTAGATATGTGGTATCGGTTAGCGCATGAGCTTGATGCGGATATTGGCATTCACTATGGTGGTGAGATGCGATGGGAGGACAATCCTGACTGTGCGGTGCAGTTGGAACGCCGTATTCGGCAGCTCCAAACGTGGGGATATCCGTGCAGGCTCATTTCACGAGATGAGATGTTAACATTAGAACCCGATCTACTTCCAGGTCGCGTGGCGGCTGCATCGCATTCCGAAGCAGACATCCACGTAGAAACAGATAAATTCATTTCCGTATGCCTTGAACGCGCACAAAAATCAGGCGCAATTGTACATTCAAAAACCAGAGTCACAGATTTCGTTACACGAAACGGAAAAATTGCTGTTGTCAAAACACCTAATGCCGAATATGAGTGTGATGTTGCAGTTTTGGCAAGTGGTGTTCAAACGACTGAATTGGCTTCCTTACTTGACGTCTACATTCCGCAACAGAAAAGTCCAGGTATTGTTATTCAGACAACACCGTGTGCGCCTGTTTTAAAAAATGTCGCAGTCATTCACGCACCACCGGTGGGCGATAATTATCAACACCTGCATCTGCGACAACTGACTGACGGAACTCTCAGAATAGGGCAAGGAACGCAAGAAGGAATAAACCGAGACGATTCACAGGAACGTGCTGACGCACTCCTTGCTCAAGCCAAAACCTATCTGCCAGCGATAGCAGATGCAGAAGCAATTCCGACTCCTGTGGGTTATCGTCCGATGCCGCTTGATGGGTTTCCAATACTCGGATTTACCGAAGCAGTACCGAACCTATATATAGCGTTGATGCACAGCGGTGTAACCTTAGCACCTTTGGTGGGTGAGATGGCAACGATAGAAATTGTTGACGGTGCGTGGGTAGATTGGTTTGCACCCTATCGATTGGAGCGGTTTGGGTAGGCATGCCCGGAAAGACACGCCTACAGAACTAAGGATTACTAAAAAAGTTCTAATTTGCCATTCTTGACAATCAAGATTTTCGGTTCATAAATTGCATCCCCATTTTCATCAAATGAAAACTTGCCTAAAATAGTGTCAAAATCACTGATATTAGCGAGGGCATCTCGAATATCTGCTGCATTATGGGATTTTGCGTTTGCAATCGCCTTTGCCAAAATATAAAGTGTGGCATAAGAGCGGGCAGCAAAGTTATTCGGTGCTATACTGTATGTTGCTGTATAATTCTCTATAAAGGCTTGATTACCCGGTGTATCAACTGCAGAACCCCAGCCTACAAACGTGATTGCACCTTCAGCCGCTTCGCCCGCGGCTTCAACATCAGCATCGGTTAACGTCCGAATGATAAATGGCGCGGATATACCAAGTTCGTGACTCTTGCGAAGAATTTCAGGCTTTTCTCCCGGTAAAGATGAGACAAAGACAGCATCAGGATTTAACGCTTTTATCCGCGTTAACTGCTCCGTAAAATCGGTGGTTTCACCACCTTGAAATGTCTCAGTACCAAGAATTTTAACTCCCTTCGCTATAAGTTCTTCTTGTACTGCTTTGTCTCCATCAGTGGAAAAATCATCGGTTTCATCATATAAAGTAGCCACATTTTGATAGTTAAGTTTCGCGTGCGTTGCTTCAACACCGTTAGGCACTAATACATCTGTGGTAAGTGCGACTCGAAAAGTAAAATCACTGATAGCACTGAGGCCACGTGCAGCGGATGTTGGACTTATTGCGACAATCTGATGTTCTTTTGCAATAGGAAAAGTCTGTTTGGTCGCTGAAGAGGTCGTCGGTCCAAGGATAACAGAAACGCCATCTTCTTTGATTAGTTTGTTGTAAGCCTCAATTGCGCCTTCCACGGTACCTTGATCGTCAACAGTAATAAACTTAAGATTCAAACCTGCGAATTGTGAGTCGTTAATTTCATTGAGAGCCAATTCAAATGCCTGTTCTACGTATTTTCCAAATGCGGTAGCGTTTCTTCCTGTCTGGGTTAAGACAACACCGATAGCAATTTCTTCACTTGGGGTAGGTTCAACGATTTGCGGAATCCGTTCACAGCCAGATAAACCTACAAATATAGTAATAATTGCGAATGCAATAGTTATTGTTGAGATGTTTCTTATGTTCATAAAACTCCTTTGATAACACAAAACGTTTCAAATAATTAGTTTACTTATGGCATATAGGGTATGCCTTCTTCTTTTGCAACATTATAATTATACCATTGTCGTGTTGTAAGTCAAGTTGAATTGCTCTGGAACACAATTCGGGTGTGTAAAGTTTTTGTCACTTGTTAGTTCACGGATTATGCGGATTCTGTAGGAGCGACCTCCCGGTCGCGACCAGGAGGTCGCTCCTACAGAAGAGACCCAAGTCAATGTCCAATATG
>JAPPMR010000432.1 GCA_028818995.1 Candidatus Poribacteria bacterium
CTTGCATGCCATGCAAGCGCTCTCCCAACTGAGCTAATCCCCCACTTTATTTAACTTTTTTAATGATAACATATATCCACGTAAAAAGCAAATAAATTTAAGTTTTTCAGGGAAATTATGAAAAATAGCGAAACTGATACATTTTTTTATTTTGCGGATCAGCCAGATACTGAAGTAGGACTCGCAATCGGTGCGTTACTTATTGCACAAAGCGAATATCCAGATGTTGATATTGACGACTACCTTCAAAAGTTAAATGAAATGGCGGATGAGGTGCGGGAAAGAATATCTGAAACAGCACCACCACACGAACAGATTGCTGAGTACAATCGTTATTTCTTCACGGAAAATAGGTTCAAAAGAGAGATTGTCGGCTTTTACGAACCTGCTAACAACTACCTCAACGATGTGATTGATAGAAAAACCGGAATAGATGTAACCCTCTATGTGTTATATATTGAAATCGGCAGGAAGGCAGGATTGCCGCTTTCTGCTATCAATGTGCCCTCCCATTGTATTGTCAAGTATAAATTTAAGCATTTCGATATTTTCTTAGATTTAGGTGACGAAGGGCGGATTATATCAGAGGAAACACTCCAAGAAAAATTAGAAATTGTATATGGTGAAGAGGCTGATTTGCAGCGTAGATCGCTCAATGAAGATGCGAATAAGGAGACGTTAGCACGGATTTTACGTAATTTGGCACGGATATATACCGATGAGAACGAACACGACAAAGCCATTCAAGCACTTAAACGCATCACATGGCTTACACCACAATATATGACCCCGTATCGTCGCCTTGGAAATCTCTTTTATCAGGTGGGCAGTTATAATGAAGCGTTAACGGCATTTGAAACATATTTAGATGGTATAGAGAGTCCGTCAAACGAAGAACATGTGATTGAAAATATTCGGACGCTCCGAAGGATACTTGCAAAGATGAATTAGAGGAGTTCCTAATGATAACTAAAACCGAAATTGCCAGCGAAAAATTAAATCCTAATTCTCCCTTTTTCTCTGTCGTCCTTGCGCCAAACAATGAAGAACAGCAGCTGCTTTTTACGCTTAAAAACCTTGGCAAACTTCCCGATGGCTTTGATGGTGAATTGTTTGTACCTTTGCTGGAACATCGCAACCCGAAAATTCGGTGTCTCGCTGTCAAAAATGTTGGAAAGTTAAAAGACATAAGTTTTTTGACGAAACTCGTCGCGTTTGCCAAAGCAGAAAAAAACACAATCGCTCGCCGTGAAGCGGTATCAGCAATAGGCAGACTCAAAACTGAAAATGCAATTCCGATTTTAACACAGTTTACCACGGACGCTGATCCAAAAATTATACTGCAGGCACTACGTGGATTGCTTTACTTCAGAGAACATCCTGACGTAAAAACAGCGTTAACCTCACTTGCAGAACACCCTAACGAAATGATTCGGGAACAAATAACGAAGGAACTGAAGGTCCGTGGACAGACAGAACCCCCCAAAACGCGAAACCATCCTGCCAGTCCAGAAGCACTTAAAAATGTGATGGTCCGTGCCGATGTTCAGGATGTTTTAAAAGTTATTCCAGACGAGTCAGTCCATCTTACTTTTACATCTCCACCGTACTACAATGCGCGCGACTACACCATTTTTCCGAGTTACGAGGCGTATCTTGATTTTTTGACTGCTGTATTCAGGGAAACACATCGAATTACTAAAGAGGGAAGGTTTTTCGTCCTTAATACATCACCTGTTATTGTGCCTCGCATTAGCCGTGCCCATTCCAGTAAACGATATGCAATCCCGTACGATATTCACCCGCGCCTCACCGAAATCGGATGGGAGTTTATTGACGACATCGTATGGGTAAAACCCGACTACGCTGCGAAGAATCGAAACGGAGGGTTTTTCCAACATCGCAAACCCCTCGGTTACAAGGCAAATTCTGTCACTGAAAGCGTTATGGTATATCGCAAAAAAACAGACAAGTTGATCGATTGGAATCTACGCCAGTATGACGACGAAACAATTGCCGCAAGCAAAGTTATGGGTGAGTATGAAAAAACAAACGTTTGGCAAATCAATCCAGCAACAGATAAAGTTCACCCTGCAATTTTTCCACCTGAGTTGGCTGCGCGCGTTATTCAATTTTATTCTTTCAAAGGCGATCTCGTTTTTGACCCATTTGGGGGTAGTGGAACTGTCGGATACGTTGCCCTTGCACATGGAAGAAATTATTTTCTCTGTGAAAAAGAGACAGAATATATTGAACGTGCAGAGCAGATGCTTGATAATGCTATGTTTACTACAGTAGAACCCCGGTCCCTTTCATCAGAAGGGTTTAAAGCGGAAATATCGGGTCTGCAGAAAAGATGAAAATTTTAGGTATTGATACTTCAACTCCTATCGGCAGTGTTGCCCTAATAGATGATGACAACATAGTTGCCGAACATACCCTCAATATCGTCCAAGCACACTCCTCCAGACTGATGCCCGCAATTGACACTGTCCTCAAATGGGGAGAAGTTACGCCAGATGCCTTAGATGGCTGCGCTGTCGGTATTGGTCCTGGATCGTTTACCGGTATCCGTATCGGTGTTGCAACAGCGAAATCGCTCTGCTACGCCGTAGATAAGCCAATTGTTGGCGTGTCAACTTTAGAAGGTATTGCGTATAATCTGCGATGGACAGATGGGTTTGTCTGTCCAATCCTTGATGCACGGCGAAGTGAGATTTACGGTAGCGTCTTTCACGGTGGCGCAGAATGGCAACGTCTCACCGATGACCTCTGCTTACCAGTGGATGCATTCTTAGACGAACTGGATAACCATATCTCACCAGATTCTATTATCACCTTTGTTGGTGACGGACTTGCGAGTTATGGAGATGCAGTCCGGGAGAGATTTGATAAGATAGAATCGGGGTTACAAACCCCTCCCACAAGCGAATCGGTAGTCCATTTTGCAGATACTATTTTTAATGTACCGCGCGGTGCCACTATTGCAAAACTCGGCGCGCAACGCTTGAAACAAGGTGATAGTGATAGTTATTGGACTTTAGTGCCAAACTATGTTAGAATCGGATTGTATTGATGGTGAGGTTCATGTGCGACGGGACTTCGTTAATAGGTGTGTTAGCACTTTAAAAGGCATGAAAATGAAAGACCTACAGGTGCCCGAATTCTCAACTTATGAAGAAGAAGCTGATTTTTGGGACAATTTAGATACTGCTGACTTCATGGAAGATGATGGGAAATGGTTCCGCTTTGAAACGCCGCACAAGCGAGCGATTCGCATTGCCATACTTCCAGAAGTTGTTGAAGAACTCAGTCAGAAAGCACATGCGCAAGGCGTATCAATTGAAACCTTAGTAAACACGCTTCTAATTAATCATATACGGGAGTCAACGCTAACGAATTAGATGAACCGTATTTTCAAAAACACGTTTACGCTGTTTAGCGCACACATTTTTGGCCGCCTCGGATCTGTCGTAATAACGCTCTGGTTGATGCCTCGTTTTACGGAGAGTGAATTTGGCGGCTATTTTCTTGCAATCGCCCTGACAAATCTCATTGCAAGTCTGACAGAACTCGGCATACATAACCCATTGATTCGGGAGATGACGTTAAATCTTGGGCAAACGCGTCATTATCTTGGCAATGCTCTCCTCGTTCGCCTCGTCTTATCAGTTGTGGCTTACGGGATAATGATTTTCAGTGGTGTATTGCTCGGATATACCTCAGTAATCGTGACGATGATAGCCTATTTAGGATTGGCGGAAATTGTCAACTCTATTGCCCAACTCTATAGATGTGTTTTCCGTGCACATGAAGAGATGAAATATGAGGCGTGGACGGTGGTTGCAGAACGCGGTGTGTTTTGTCTTGTCGGTGGTGGTGCAATTCTACTCGGATATGGGATTGTAAATGTGTGTCAGGTAATGCTGATAGCGAGTGGTATTAACCTAATTTTGAGTATCGGATTTACTCGATACCGTTTCACATCCCTCCGATTCAAGCCGAGTCGTCGGATTGTGGTAGTGCTGATGCAGCAGGCATTACCGTTTGCTGTTGGCAATCTGTTCCACCTTATCTATTTTCGGATTGATGCGATTATGCTTTCAAAACTAAGTCCGGATGGTTTAGATGCGAATACGTGGTATGGTTTGGCTTATACGATTGTCAATGCATTCACGACGTTACCGGGTGCGTTTATGATGGGTGCGATGTTTCCAGTGCTATCGCGTGCGTATGAAAAGGAGCGGAACAGATTATCTGACGCATATACATTCGGTGTGCGGTGGATGGTGATCTGTGGCGTGCCGTTAGCTGTTGGTCTTGCCGCACTTTCTCATGAAATTATCGCTATGCTGCCTATAACCTATACGCCAGATACTTTAGAGAAAATTGCAACAGCACTGCGATGGCTAAGTGTATCAGGCGGTATGATTTTCTTGACAACCGTTGTCTTGACGATGCTGCGTGCTGCAGATAAACGTCGCACGTTTTCTATTCTTATGGGAACAACTGCCCTTTTAAATATCGGTTTGAATCTGGTGCTAATTCCGCGTTTTAACCACGTTGGCGCAGCGATTGCAATGGTTATTAGTGAAGTATATCTGCTCATTGTTGGGTTTGGCTATATTTCAAAACGGATTGTCAAACTGACTGAAACTCGTTTTATTTTTAAATCCATCATCCTTTCTGTTGCAATGGGAATAGGTTTGGTGTTATTGAAAGGGATTCTGACTATTTGGCTTCTGATTCCGTTGGCAATGGTGTTTTATGGTGTTGGGATTTTTGTTTTAGGTGAATTTCGGACAAAATTTGAGTTTGATTGAATCTCAGAATTGCCACTTCCATACGGAAAACACTTGATATATTGAGACAAAGATGTTAAACTACATTTCAACTAACCGATTTAGAGACTAAGGAGTTTTTCATGAGTGTAGCATATACATCGGCAATCGCCGAAATAATTGAAAAATTAGAAGCAGGCAATCCACTTCCACCACTTGTCCCAGAGAACGCATGGAGCAACGAACTTACAGACGCACTGTTAGACCTGTCCCTTGAAGACCTTTTGCAAGGACAATCACTGAAAGATGACATTTTCGGCGGTGCTATTAAAAGTGGTTTACTACTCTGGAACGATGCGTTGGACGATTCCCACGACGTGTCACAAGAACTTGGTAACAACACTGGTAGTTATTGGCACGGTATTATGCACAGACGTGAACCAGATTATAGTAATGCCAAGTATTGGTTCGGCAGAGTAGGCACGCACCCGATTTTTCCTGAACTTCGGGAACGTGCTATCACACTTTTTAAAGAAACATCAAATCCATCGGATGCACTTGCGCAGATCGGACAAGCCATTGAAGCACAAGAACATTGGGACGCATACCAGTTTATTGATTGGTGTCAGGCTGCAGAAAATGATCTTTCTTCAGATACCACTCAATTCTTGCAACAGGTGCAGGCAGAAGAGATCAAATTGTTACTCGCGTATTCCTATCGGAACGCCGTTTAAGGTGGATTACTCTATTGCTTAGTCAAGTGCTAATTGATGGTTCTTGAATGTAGTCGGGAATCGGAGTTCCCTCCTACAATACACAAGACTTTTGTAGGAGCGATCTCCGAATCGCGACCTACAATAATATGTTGACAAGCACTATGGTAATAGAAACTTAAAGGAGATAAATGATGTTATCACCAAATAACATTGTGAGGGTAAGCGGTTGGTGTTATCTTCTAACTATCCTCACAAGCATATTATTGTTAGTTTCTTGTGTGCCTTCTACCCTTAATACCTCGGGATCAACACGCGTTCAAGCGAGTGATGGATACGCTGAAATCAAAGCAATTGAAAAAGACTTATCTACCAGCAGCGAACCAGTTACTGCTGAGATGTTAATTGAGAAATCAAGGGCTTTTATCAAAACACATCCGAAATATAAACAGGTGGATGAGGTCTACTATATCC
>JAPPMR010000751.1 GCA_028818995.1 Candidatus Poribacteria bacterium
GTGGTGACCTGCCCTGCAAATGGGTTTTATAGAAAGGTTTTAGTTGTTTTCAGCACCTTCGTCAATCCAATCAATAAAGAGTTGGATCTGTTCTCCGTTGAGAGGCGCTGCACCGAGCGGCATTTGCGGTGCTTTAGAACCATCAATACGTTTTACAACAAGGCTACCCTTTCCGTCACCAGCGACAAAAGCAACACCGCCGTTTCCGCCTTTTTTGAACGCATCGTAGTTGGATAGGTCAAGACCTCCAGCACGTGCCGCAGCCGCATGGCAATTTGCTGTAGCACAGCTCTCAGCGAGTATTGGAGAAATATCATCCTTATAGGAAACCTTTGGTTCAACAACAGGCGGCGGATCGACAACGGGTGGATCCACAACAGGTTCTGTAGGATCAGGTTCTGTCGTTTTATCACCTTCTCCGCTTACCATCTCTGTAACGGGATCACCCTCATCACCACAGCCAGTTATGAAGCCCATGGTAAGTAAAAGGCTAATGGAAAATATGATAAGTAAAACGGAGTAGAAACGATTTAAATTCAAGTGTATCAAGTTTTTCCTCCTTTTTGAGAAAAACACTCTTATGATAAAGTAGTCTATTTTATGTATAGCATATCACGATAGGGAGAAGATGTCAACATGAAAATTTTGATTAACTCGGATATTACATCGGAACAACAGCAGCAGATAGAAGCGGTATCAGATGCGATACAGATTGTAAAACCACAAAGTTCGGCAGAAACAACGCGCGAAATTGTGGATACCGACATCGTGTTCGGTGGGTTCAACCGTTCACTTTTTGAAAACGCGGAGCAACTAAAGTGGGTGCAGGTGTGGGCAGCAGGTGTTGACGGCATCTTGTTTTCAGAATTTGTGGATAGCGATGTCATTTTGACAAGTGCGAAAGGATTTGTCGGAACACATCTGGCAGATCAGGCGTGGGCATTGATTTTAGGATTACTTCGTGGCGTTGGTCGTTCGGTACGGGAACGGACGTGGGACAATAAGATGTCAATCCGTTTGGCTACGTGGGAACTGGGTGAGCGTACACTTGGTATTGTTGGTCTCGGCGGAACGGGGATTGAGGTTGCCCGTCGGGCACAAGGGTTTGAAATGCATGTGATCGCTGTTGATCCTGAAGCCGTTGAAGCACCGACTTTTGTCCATGAAATCTGGAAGATGGACAGATTTGATGATCTACTTGCAGAGTCTGATATCGTGTGTATTTGTGCCCCTTTGACACCAGAAACAGAATGTATGTTTAACGATGCAGTGTTTCAAAAAATGCAATCACACGCACTGCTTATCAACGTCACACGCGGCAAGATTGTTGATGGGGAGGCACTCATCCGTGCTCTAAATGATGAACGCATCGGTGGAGCAGGGTTGGATGTCACACCTGTAGAACCGCTGCCTGCTGATAGTCCGTTGTGGGATATGCCGAATGTGATTATTACACCGCACGTTGCTGGCGGTTCACCGATTCGGATGGATCGGACGGTTGCGTTATTCTGTGATAATCTGGAACGATTTCTCGTTGGTAAACCGCTTCTTAGTGTGATTGATAAGCGGAAAGGGTATTAGGTTTGTAAATTTCCTACTGCATAAAATTAGCGTTCTGTTATATTTTTGATAGCACCCCATGTCATAGCCATTTTATTTGATGGATGCACCGCCCATGAATCTCTAACCCAACGAGGTCGTCTTGGGAGATTATCTTGAGAAGTAATTAAAGGGCGAACTTTTTTAGACGCAAACGAGAAGATGTAAAGTCCATAGTCCTCACGAATCTTCTTTGAAGCGGAGAAGACGAGATGTTGTCCATTCGGCGACCAATCCACCTGATAAAGAAGCTTAAACCCTTCGGTATCAACAACTCTTCGATGGTTGGCAACATCTATATCGGCAACAAATAAGCCTTCGTGGGATATATACGCAATCTGTTCGCCGTTCGGCGAGAACTCATAGGTCGGATAAGTGCTCAATAATCGAGCACCTTCATAAAAAGGTTTATGTTTTTTGGGATTTTGTTTGCCATTGATATTCAGTTCCCAGATTTCAACTCGCCTGCCGGAAGTTAATGAATTATAGAAGATAGATCGTGAGTCAGCTGCCCAAACAAATCCTATCGGCTCTTTGCCAACTTGTTCGTGTAAATGTTTATGTTGCTCTCCATCTGGTGAGATTAAGTGTGTATCACTTACCACAGCTTGGTCTCTAATAAAGACAGGCGTGCTTGCATAGACTATCCAGCGTCCATCTGGGGACCAGCAAATGTCAAATCTGTTATTGGCTTTCAATTTAAGTGAACGGATTTTCTTGCCAGTATGCAGATGCCTGATGTAGAGATTATTTTTTTCTTTGATATCTCTGCCTGTATCTGCCAAAAAACGTCCATTTGGAGAAGGCGTAAAGCTGCCCAATTCATTACTGATTAAGGTCGGTTCAGCGTCCTCAGGATGCATCATATAGGTATCACCACGGAGTGAAAAAACAATAATGCCTTGTCCCCAACAAACCATATTTGTGCAAAAAACTGACAGAATTATGACTGTCAACAGAAGCGTTTTGTTTCTGGTATACATAAGCAAATCCTCGATTTTATTTGACTATATAAACCTAAGTTGCTACTTATAGAATTTCGAGCAGATAGATACTGGTTTTTTACTGATAAAACAAGGATTTTCCGCTAAATTGATATTTTGTGTTCTAAATCGGGGTTACAAACCCCTCCTACAAGAGTGTTTCCAAATAGGTGGCAACTTGGGTTATATGAGGTCAATCGTTAAGAATCATTTGTATAAGCTATTATGAGCAATTCTCGTGCCAATAATACCATTTCTAAATGATTATCTTGTATTCGTTCGTAGGTCGGGTCGGCTTGTAAAACCTGCACGTAGGATTAGATAAACTGTCCATGTCGGGTGTCGCTGCGCTCTATCCGACCTACAATCCACTCGCGTTTCGATAATATTTCGGTCTTAGTGTTCTCAGACACCTACGATTAAATCGAAATAATGTATATTATCAAACTATTCAAATTCTGAACACCTGCCATGCAATTTTTGGACAGTTCCTCAGAAAGCAAAGATTGAGCTGCTTAATCTAACTCAGCGATTTTGACCAGTTGTTTCCCGATGTTGCCACCTTTGAGCATACTAATAAATGCCGTAGGTGCGTTTTCAATGCCGCCTTCAGCAATTGTCTCTCGGTATTTTAGCTTGCCCTGTTTGAGCCATTCTGCCATTTGAACGAGTGCCTCCGCATGTCTGTCAGAAAAATCAGATACGAGGAAACCTTCAATTCTCGCGCGCTGTGTAATAAGATGCCAGAGAAAGCGTGGACCGGTCTCAGGGTTTTCCAAGTTGTATTGTGAAATCTGTCCGCAGATAACAACGCGCCCCTTGACTCTTAAATTGGGGAACACAGCATCTGTAATTTTTCCGCCAACGTTGTCAAAATACACGTCAATACCATCGGGGTAAAGTTCTGCCAACTTCGCAGGATAATCTGTGACTTTCTTGTAGTTGAATGCTGCATCAAAACCGAGTTCGTCCTGGATATAGGCAATCTTTTCATCTGACCCTGCTGAACCGACAACCCGACACCCTTTGATTTTGGCAATCTGCCCGACAACTGAACCGACTGCGCCTGCAGCACCCGATACAAACACTGTCTCGCCATCTTGAAGTTTGCCAACCTGAAGTAGACCGAAGTATGCTGTCAATCCGGGCATACCGAGTATACCTGCACCCGTTGATATTGGGGCGATTGATGGATCAATCTTGCGTAATCCTTCACCTGGAGCAATACCGTATTCCTGCCATCCGATACTCGCGTTCACTATATCCCCGACCTGAAAATCGGGATGTTTAGACTCAACAATTTGTGCGATCACACCGCCTACCATAACTTCGTCTATTTGGACGTTGGGTGCGTAAGAACGCCTTTGATTCATTCTCCCTCGCATATACGGATCAACTGAGAGATAGATGGTTTTTAGAAGCACTTGTCCATCTTCTGGTGTCGGAATAGAGGTTTCAACCAGTTTGAAATCCGATTCTTTGGGGTAGCCGACAGGTCGGGCAACTAACGTAATTTGACGATTCATTTTAACTCCTTTTATTGAATTGGACTGGGTCTGTGCCGTGAATAACAATCAATTCGTGCTGTGGGGAATCCCAATCAAAGACTTTGACAATGGGGACGATGACGCGAACAGCCAATCCGATGCGTCTTTTATCGGAACGGTTTGCCTCCGAATGGTGTAGCGTGCGCTCATTAAATAGCACAAATTCACCGGGTTGCATCTCTAAATTGACGAAATTGGACGTATCAATGAAATCAAGGTCTCCCATCTGATTGAACGCCATGTCGGACGTGGCTTTTACATGTGGGATAACTTTTCGGTGTGACCCTGGCACAATCTGGAGACAACTATTTTCTAAAGTAGCGGAATCAATCGCTATCCATGCTGAGATGATAATTGGCGGTTCAAGGGGCCAATAGTTGAAATCTTGATGCCACGGAATCTCTTTTGCACCGGGCTCTTTGACAAAAAAGTTAGTGCGCCAGAGTAGAAGATCCGTTCCGTAGAGAGATGCCATCCGTTTAACGATAGTTGGATGTGTGGCAAGATCGTGAATTAACGGAAAATCAAGATGGCGGTTATGCACTCTGTTTTTGTGGTCAGGTGCATCGGTTTCAAGTATATGTTCAATTTCGGGTTGCATGTTGAGCATATCTTCTGGACTACAGAGTGTATAGGGACCGAGGTATCCCTGCTTCCGAAATTGGTCCGTTTCTTCTAAGCTTAATTTATTATTTGTGTTTGACATTATAATTCCTTCCAAAGTAGTAAACGGTTATATTCCTTAACCATTTTCAATATTACTCCTGACAGACGTGTACCTTGATTGCACCAGAGGTCTTATCTGCAGAAACGCGGAACGCTTCCTGAATTTCATCCAGCGGATAGTAGTGAGTCACCAACTTTGTTGCATCAACCTTTCCGCTGTCTATCAACTCAATTGCAGCTTCAAAGTCAGTTTCCATGCCGCTGTATCCGTAGCAGTTAGAACCTGTAATAGATGCTTCTGACCAGACGATAGTTGATAGGTTTACCTCAAGCGGTTTGTAGTAGCCTGCAACGAGAACGACAGTGCCCTGTTTGCGAACGATAGTTGTAGCAGTGTTGAAGTTTTCTGCACCACCGACTGTTTCAATAACAGCATCAAAACCGATCCCGCTTGTGATGTCATTGACGTATTCTCTGACATCGGTGTCGCCAATGTTGACGATATGATCGGCACCGAGGGATTTTGCAAGTTCTGCCTGTTGTTGATACTTGACAGTTATCAGCGTCTCTTTCACACCTGCGGCGACCGCATCTGCCAAGCAGAATTGACCGATAGTGCCGCCGCCGATAATTGCAACCGTGTCACGGGAGTTTGCTCCAGAACGAGCCACAGCACGGTGTGAAACAGCGAGCGGTTCTACAAGCGCACCCTGTTCAAATGTCATATCTCGTGGCAGCTTGAACAGCCCTGAGTGATGTGTTGCAGTATATTCAGCAAATCCACCATGCATATTCGGTGAAATCCATGCTCTTTTGACGCAGAGATTATATTGACCTGTTTCGCAATATTTGCATGTGCCGCAATGTGAAAAACATTCTACTGCAACTTTGTCTCCAATCTCAAATTGGGTCACGCCATCACCGAGCGCAACAACTGTGCCGCATGTTTCATGACCCGCGGCGTGTTCATGGGATTGCCCCCAATGTCCGAAGTAGCTATGAAGATCGCTCCCGCAGATACCTGTCTGTTTCGTATCAACGAGGACAAATCCCGGTGGCGGTTCGTTACGTTCAACTTCTTGGATTGCAATTTGTTCAATACCTGAATAGATAGCAGCTTTCATTTTCATAGCAATTCTCCTTTTTAGGTCGCTGTGATCAGTTCAATAAT
>JAPPMR010000896.1 GCA_028818995.1 Candidatus Poribacteria bacterium
TGTGACACGATTCAGGGCTTCGAACTTCTCCCTGAAGTTTGCTTCAAGCGTTGCTCGATCGCCGATGTCGGAACGATATTCGTACTTGAGGTCCGATAGCTTCGTGACAAGGGTTGCTTCAAGCTCACGTTCGGGTGTGCTTATCGCCATCGCAGGGACTCACTCATTTTGGCGTCTGCTGAAAGTGTCCGACTGTCCGGTGTGGGATGTGAACGTGGGCAGAGGTTGGGTTCAATTCTGCGCATTCAAAGCGTAGGATATGCAATTTTTTCATTATATTTTTGGGCATCATCTTCCCAAATCAAGCGAACAACATGTTTACGCCTAGTGTCCAGATGTACAGCAGCAATTAACTCAACTGACTGGTATTTTTCTAGTGATTCAAGAGGAAACTTTTCATTAATTTCTGATTGTATGAGAACATCATTTCCCTCTGGAAATTCCAGTTTAACATTTCGAGCAGTGGCATTTCCCTTATTCCATATTTTTAGTCGATGTTTACTACTTCCGAGTTTTACAAACGTGGCACTTAAATCAGCCTTTTTGTCGCCGAGCACATCGCCCTTTTCCTTCTCAAGTAGTAAGTTTGTGAGTTCTTTTTGGCTTTCTATCAGAGATTTTTGTTTTTCATTAAAGCGACCTGTTCGCCATGTTGCATACCCAGATAAAATGAGAGCTAAACATGCAATAATTTCTCCTGCGCCAAAATTTATTGACACTATTTTATCCTGATGTATTTATTGCCTCTAAAGACCCTTTTCATCGAGGCTTTTAGATCTTTCGCAAAGTCATCTGTAACTAGATTGGCTATTTCAGAGACGTGCTCCTGAATATTTTCGCTGTTTTCAAAAATCAATTCATCATTAGTCAACTCGCGAGCACATGAAGCACATTTCATAAGCTCTATAGTTTCATCAGCACCCTGTTCGTATTCAAATTCGGTGCCTCCGCAAGTCGGGCAAAGTAACGCAATACTTCTGTCATAATTTTTATTCTTCATACAATCGTACCTATCATATGACGCATAACACCTTATTACGTGGCTGATCTTTCCTCTGAAGCCGGCACATACCAATTTAAGAATAATCTATCACACCAGGTTGAAAAATCCATGCTTACCCCAACATTTAGGGGTTATAAAAATGATTTGGTTGCATATTTTGTGAAATTCGCTTTTCACAAGTCGGGCAACAATAAAATATAGTGAAAATGAATTGGGAGATTCCCTTGAAAAAAATAATTGCTTATCAAGTATTCATCTTACTGGTAGTTATTGGCGTATGGGCACAGTTGCCGCTAGGTAATGTTCCTGGATGGGCAAATCAATATCTACTGGCAATCCAGTGCATTCTTATCGCAGCCATTGGCGGGGCACTTTACTGCTTAAGAGCAGTCTACGTTAATCGATGTGTACGGAAAAATTGGGATCCAGATTGGGAGACTTGGTACTACTTAAGACCACTAACAAGTTCTATCAGCGGTTTTGCGTCATACATTTTCTTAAAAGCGGGCCTCTTAATATTAGATGCATCACAGCAAGTAAATTCTGGGGATTTTGGTTTTTTAGCGGTCGCCTTTATTGCAGGCCTTAATGTGGACAAATTCACTCTAAAAATTGAAGAAATTGCAAAAGCTACATTTGGTATAGATCAATCGAGAACTGCGAAAGACAGTGATAGGAAGGATTAATATGAGATTAACAGTTCACAATGTTGGTCACGGGTCGTGTATATCTTTAATCCATGAAAATGGCAATGTAATGCTATGGGATTGCGGTCATACATACGGTAATCGACCATCTGATTTTCTACCCTCTCTAGGCAGACGTACGATAAATAGATTGTTCATTACCAATTTTGACGAAGACCATATTAGTGATCTTCCGGCACTACGCCAAAATCTGAATATCGAAATTCTTCATAGCAACCGGAGTATATCTAAAGAACAATTAAAAGCATTGAAATTACAAAGCGGCCCAATTAGTTCTGCCATGAATTCAATGCTTGATATGCTAAATATTTATACTGGTGGTGCTCCTGAAATACCACCCGCATTTCCAAGTGTATCTTTTTATACTTACTGCAATAAATACCTCACAGATTTTGATGATACGAATAACATTAGCCTGGTTACTTTCGTTAACTGTAATGGAAGGAATTTTGTAATACCCGGCGATATTGAGCAGCCAGGCTGGGAAAATTTATTAGAACAGAGGTCTTTTTGTGAGTCCTTGAAAACGGTCCATATATTTGTAGCATCTCACCATGGTCGGGAGAATGGTTATTGCCCAGAAGTCTTTGAATACTGTTCTCCCGAACTGATTATTTTTTCCGACAGTTCTATTAAACATGCCACTCAAGAGATGGCTTCAAAATATGCATCACATGCCAGTGGCGCCAGAGTTAATGGAGAGACCAGGGATGTACTATCAACAAGAAACGATGGTGAAATTTGGTGGGATCGTTAGCGTATATGGAATTCTCCCAAGTAACGTGGTTCTTAATTATCAGTAATAGATCACATTAACAGTCAAGTGTGTTTTAGAGAAATAATCTAGATGAAACTACATGTAACATTATTTTTGATTAAGGAAGGATTTACAGCGGTTGATGCGCTTGTATTAAAAGGTCGACGCAACCATGTCAGTTTTGTTATTAATGGCGTTGATTGCGATTTCTATTGGAAAACACATACCTCAACACCTAAATGGGTTGAGCTATTTTCAATACTAGATGGTGTTAATACAAGGTATATGACAGGGAAAAGTCTTCAAGGCCTATTAGTATTCCAGCAGCACGGGAGATTATTCTGTTTTACCTTTGGTCATGCTAGACATCTAATAAATCCTTTGGCAATTGAGCGTAACTTCGGTCTAAAAGCGGCATTAAGCCTCAGTGATCCAGATTTGATTAAATCAATTGATAAATCGAACATCGATATTACCCCCTTTCGTTCACGCACACAATCATCAAAATATGTACCAATTTCGGAGTTTGAGTTTAAATTCGATTGGGAGATTCTAAAGTCCTTAACTGGGATTATCGAGTCTGATCCAACTGAAGACTATGAAGTAGTCAGTGGTGCAGACTCTGTATCGTTGTACACAGAAATATCACTTCATAGCCTTCCAGCCACTGCAAGTAGGCTCTTTAAAGCATATCAAGACAATAAATACAAAGAAAAGTATCCCTGGATTGACTACATCATGCCTGTTCGAGATAAGCAGGTGATTTCATTAATGGATGAACTAGTAATCAAGAAAATTAATGATAATAACTTTAATGAGATATGGGCTGCTCCGCCTACATTAGTTCCGTACGAGAATTTCTCGGGTTTTTGTTACAAATTGAGAAGTACAGGAAAATCATCACAGACAACGCATCCTGATTTAGACCTTCAAAATTGTCTAGATGAAAAGAACATTATTGGAGAACTTACCGTACCAAAAGCTAAGTCGACAAAAATTTTTCTGCTTGATGGTAATTACCAGGAAGTCGATGCTTGGTCGTTGTATATCTGCTTAAATGCAGAAATTGAGCATGACGGAAATACCTATTTACTTAGTGAGGGAAGTTGGTACCAAATTGATAAGAATTTTGTAGCACAAATCGAAACCTATTTTTCAAAATATCCACATTCTGATATCAAGTTTCCTGCATACAATGGAATGCATGAAGGTCCCTATCTTGAAAGTATTTCCGATGGGAAGAATTTTTATTTGTTAGATAGAAAGTTAATTTATCTGACGGGAACATCAAGCGGATTTGAGTTCTGTGATTTACTAACGCCAAATAACGAACTAATCCACGTTAAGAAGTACTCATCGTCTAGTGGACTTAGCCATCTATTTTCTCAAGCATATGTTTCTGCAGAAAGCCTTTTAAGATCATCAGAAGTCGTCAGGCAGGTTAACAATTATTTAGCAGAGTCAACCTCACATACACTTCAATTTGATTCATCTACGCAACCGAGGGAAGCTACCATAGTGCTTGCAATTATGCAGAAGTCACATGGCAAGCTTCACATGCCATTTTTTAGCAAAGTCAATTTTAGACAGTACTCTCAACAATTGACTAATATGGGTTTTAAAGTTCAATTAAAGAAGATCGAACACTAATTGTGTTAGTCAATAATATTCGCTGAACATATTGACGAGAAGGCTGAAAAACCAAGGGCCGAGAAATAGATTGAGTTATCAATTAAGGCTTTAGCCACTTTGGTCCTACGACATTTGGTATAACAAATGTTTCGTAGACATCTTTTGTGGGGAGTTTTCCCTTTCTAGCTTTGATCCATGATGACAAAGAAGACGA
Organism: Candidatus Poribacteria bacterium; assembly: GCA_028818995.1. Next base: position 4,314 of record JAPPMR010000896.1, read on the forward strand.
GAGCGTTTCGCAAATGTACTTTAGGTGTTTTTTCTTGGTGTAAGAAATATCCGATGAGTAATAATCCAAGATGACTTGTAAGTCGAATGTCATTGCCTCAAAATGCGCGTAGCGGGCAGCATCGACGTCTGCCTTGACTGGTTCTCCAACTGATCCGGTATCAGTACTTCTTACGTCACGCGGATTATCATTAAGCATATCGTGTATAGCATTTCTAACGATATTTCGTATATTGGTGGTCTGACGCCAACTTCGAAATAAGTGTCTAATATAGTCAATAATTCTAAGTACAAAGGGCAGAAATATAGAAACGACGATACCTAGTGCCCCAATGGCTAATGTTGTATCTTTATTGAATATTTCTAACATGGGCTTATTCTTTGGTGGGTTTGGTGGTTTGACTACTTTTTAGTGTTTTACGACTACAACTTTGATGTTGCCGGCTGATTCTATATCACGCTTGAACTGCGTTATATCGGCAATAGATCCAATGTCGTAGATTAAAAAAATAAGGTAATTGTAGCCTTTTCCATAAGACACGATATCGGCGTTTATTTCGTCCACTAATCTTGCTAGATTTGCCGAGTCCTTCAACAATTTCACTTCTAATGCAGTGGAGAGTGTTCGAAAAACAAAGTCTGGAACTGATTCTTTGACAGAGAATTTAACTCTGCCTGTCTCTCTGTCGTAATCCATACCCTTTTGCATCCCGCGGCCAATCAAGATTCTCTCAATTGTATCCTGCACATCTTTTTCAGTATTTGGTTTCCCGCTCAGCATAGCTGGACGTAGGGAGGCTTGCAGGAAATTTTCCAAGGTTCGAACTTCAGAAGTGATACGTTCACTTCCAAGTTCTGAATCAATCCAAGCACAAAGCATAGACAGGTTTCCATGCACATCTTGAAAGATCGAATGCTGTTGGAGAGGGAGGGTGTCGGTGTTACCACGTATGTTATCCATATTGTAATAGGCGAAAAGATTTGTCGTCTTAGGTTCAAGTTCAAACATCCTGCTTACAAGTGCATTGTACTGTTCAGCGTATGATCGATAGGACGCAAAATGCCAGAGGTTATCGCTTTTCGGGACACTTTTTATAACGGTGTCCATAGAGGACAGAAGCGCTTTAGCCATCGCTAAGATGTTCTCAAGCTGTTGTTTCTTTTGATCGTTCTTCATTCGTTTGGAAATGCTTTGAATAGCGTTAGTAATTAGTCCCAAATTAGGGACTATGCAGAGTTCCCAATATCTCGGATGCCACTGTTTGCACATCTTCAATGTTTAATGAATAAATTATACGTTCCTGTTCCATTGTATCTTTACCTGTTGATATGTTGACTCGATGACACCGCAAAGAAGTAATTTTTTGGTTATCATATTAGCCTTCTCTCAGGAGACTGATTGGTTGAAGACTTGAAGTATCTGAATTCGACTGGCTCTCAGACTATTATTCGCCTTTTCGTTTCAGCCACGGCCTCACTGATGGTTTTGCAGGAACCCGAAAGCAGAGTATCTATAAAGCACCAACGACGGCTGTTCCAAATAGGGCCACTTCTCACTGTTTCCGACGGTTTCATTGCTGGGCCAAGTTTATATAAAAGGAACCTCTATTAATTCAACGCAATGATATAATACGGGTCACTGATTTCA
>JAPPMR010000335.1 GCA_028818995.1 Candidatus Poribacteria bacterium
TTTTTTTTTTTTTTTTCTTGGGGGGCGCCGCTTTCAAAACACCCCCCCCCTACCAGGTGGAGGGCCGCTAAATTGATGCCTATGATGTGGTTAGGAAACCGAACCTATCTGTCAGGAAAATAGGGCAAATCCGATTAATTTGGTATAAGGAACTAATAAATGAACGTCAATAACCGAACAATCTTTAGTAATGACAATTTACACATATTGCGCGGTTTAGACACAGAATCCGTAGATCTTATATACCTTGATCCGCCCTTCAACAGCAACCGCAACTATTCCGCGCCAATCGGCAGTGAAGCAGCAGGCGCAGCGTTTAAAGACACATGGACGCTCTCCGATGTAGATAATGCATGGCATGGTGAAATCGCTGATCGTGAACCTGCTTTATATCAGTCAATACACGCGGCAGAACTGACACACAGCATAGGTATGAAGTCTTACCTCATAATGATGGCTGTGCGGTTGTTGGAGATGAAGCGAGTCCTTAAAAACACAGGAAGCATATACCTCCACTGCGACCCGACTGCAAGTCATTATCTTAAAATGCTTATGGATAGTATCTTTGGTAAAGATAACTTTCGGGATGAGATTGTGTGGCAGCGAGCATCGGGACGTGCAAAGGGAAGTCAACATAAAAGTAGATCGCTTGGACGAGACACCGACAGTGTTTTCCATTATTCTAAATCAAAAGATTTCATACATAATACAGTAACTCAAACTTTAACAGAAGCAGAGATATTGGTAAAATTTCCCCATACTGATTCAAACGGGCAAAGATATAACACTAATACTCCACTATTCTGTCAACCTTCAATGGGAGACCGTCCGAATCTTTGCTATGAATATAAAGGCGTAAGAAACCCTCATCCTTCTGGATGGCGCGTCAGCAAAGAGAAGTTGATTGAAATGGATAATGCAGGCGATATAATTTGGCGTGAAGGAAAACGTCCGCTACGCAAATCTTACGCAGACCAATACACAGGTAAACCCATCGGTAATTTATGGACTGATATACCTATTGCAGCAGGTAATGAACGGACAGGTTATCCCACACAAAAACCTGTTGCATTGTTAGATCGTATCATCAAAGCTTCCACTAACCAAGACGATACAGTGTTAGACCCTTTTTGTGGTTGTGCTACAACTTGTGTTGCTGCTGAACGGTTACAAAGACAGTGGATTGGTATTGACATATCTCCGAAAGCAATTGAGCTCGTCAAGCACCGATTAGAAAAGGAAGTCGGTTTTTGGGGGAAAGTAATTAGTAGAGAAGATATACCTAAGCGCAGTGAGAAATTGCCTAATTACACCACTCACAAGCATCAACTCTATGGTATGCAAGAAGGTGTTTGCAATGGCTGTAAATCACATTTTCCATTCCGCAATATGACTGTAGATCATATTGTCCCACAAAAACACGGTGGCACAGACCACGAGGATAACTTGCAACTTCTCTGTGGGGCGTGTAATTCCACTAAAGGCACAGGGACGCAGGCGGAACTTATTGCGAAACTCAAAGAACAAGGAGTGCTGTAAATGAATTCGTCCAGAGTTTGTCTTTCATTATGTGAAATAGGATGATAAACTTTCGTAGGATTTTCAATAATTCTTAGATCTTACTCGTTATGAGTTCATATTAAAAAATAGGACGATCAGAAAAGATAACTCTATTTTTTCTACTTTAAGGAGGTGGCAGCCTACCTATTTACCTTTATAATAGTATACCATGTTGCTCAAATGAATCAAGGAAAGATGTAGTCTAAATAAGGATTTGTGGAACTTTTTTTGAGATGATTATTTTAGGGTGGTAATTTGCAAACAAGCAGGGAATGTAGTATAATAAAACCGCTGAACACCTAATATGGGGGATAGCTGGTGCTGGTAATGGGGTTGCCACTCATTTATCACGGGTTCAATTCCCGTATCCTCCATAGGGTGTTCAGCGGTTTTTATACTGAACATAAATATGATACCATAGAAATTTGTAAATGTCAAAGAAAAATATGTATTTTTGTTAATATTTAATTGTATTGAATTATAATTTGAAAATAGGTAAAACACTATGTATAAACCAAACAAGTTAGCACTTTCTCTACTTACTATAGTTTGTCTTACAATGCTTCTGTCTACCGCATCAGCACAGTATTTACTCGTGCCGATGGAGCAGAAACAGACCAACCATCTGAAAGCCTATGGACTAACATATTGGGCATTAGAGGTGCCACGTGAATACCAATGTTATTGGTGGCTGAATTATCGTGGCGGATCGTTTGTGATACCCGATGCTCCCGATGTCCGAGTGCGTGCCGCGCAGATGGGTGTCACCATTGAACAGATGAGCGATGTTGAATATCGGACAATCAAAGAGACCGTCATTGAAACAAGCAATATGGATGAGATTTTGTTAGAAAAAGCACCCAAAATTGCTGTTTATGCACCATCAGAAGATTCGCCATATCGCGACCCGTGGGACGATGCGGTGAAAATCGCCTTGGATTATGCCGAAATCCCTTACGACCAAATCTGGGACAAGGAGGTGCAGCGGGGTGCATTGCATACAGAAAATTATGATTGGTTGCACTTACACCACGAAGATTTTACCGGACAGCACGGCAAATTCCACGGATCCTTTTCACAGCAAGTGTGGTATCAACAGCGGATGGCACTTTTTGAAACTGCTGCAAAAGAAGCGGGATTTAAACGTGTCCCCCGCCATAAAGGACAAACAGCGTTGGATATTGCTGATTATGTCGCAAAAGGTGGTTTTATCTTTGCGATGTGTTCAGCACCTGAAACTTTAGACATCGCCTTAGCGACGAAGGGGGGAATGCTTGATATTGTTGACCCCGTGTTAGACGCTACGCCGCTCGCGCCCGATTTCCATAATCATTTGGATTTTGAGCGAACGTTCGCATTTGAAGATTTTACGCTCTATCCTAATCCGAATCGCTATGAATTCTCTGACGTTGACAATCCAAATCCTGATCGGAGTCCACATACCGGCGTAGAGGATTTTCAACTGTTTGAATTTTCTGCTAAACACGATCCCATTCCGACAATGCTCACGCAAAACCACGTTTCAGAAGTGCGCGGTTTTCTTGGACAGACAACATCTTTTAATTTAGACAGAATCCACAAGTCAGTTACGATTTTAGGTAAAATTGAAGGCACAAACTATGCTAAATACGTTCACGGCACTTTAGGGAAAGGCACTTTTACCTTCCTCGGTGGACATGACCCGGAGGATTACCGTCACCTTGTTGGAGAAGGGAAAATCCCCACGAATCTCGATCTGCACAAGCATTCGCCAGGGTATCGGTTGATTCTCAATAATATATTGTTTCCCGCTGCTCGTAAGAAACCGCAAAAAACATGATAGTCATAAGCCTGTAGGTCGGGTAGAGCGAAGCGACACCCGACATGAAAATCCCTATCCAATCATACGTTTCCGAACTAACGCCAAACGCGTAAGTAGTATTTGCCAAAACCAACGCTAAAGACACCTGCGGCATTTGTCGGGTTTCGCGTTGCTCTACCCGACCTACAAGACTGATGGCTGATAACTATAAAAATATGAAAGCAACACTCGCAACCTGCAACCTGAATCAGTGGGCGCTTGACTTTGAGGGCAATTGTGAGCGCATTATTGAGTCGATACAACTCGCCAAAGCAGCAGGTGCGCGCTACCGTCTCGGTCCTGAACTTGAGATAACGGGTTATTCTTGCGAAGACCATTTCCTTGAAGAAGATACGTTACGGCACAGTTGGGAATCGCTTGCACGCATCATCATGGGTGGACATACGGACGGTATTTTGTGCGATATAGGCATGCCGGTGATGCACAAAAGTGTGCGTTACAACTGCCGTGTGTTCGTCTGTAATGGTAAGATTCTTCTGATTCGTCCGAAGTTAGTGCTTGCGGCTGAAGGGAACTACCGAGAACCGCGTTGGTTTGCCGCGTGGCAAAAAGGATGGTCAACAGAACCTTTTCAAGTGCCACCTGAGATACTTGAAATTACGCCTAATTCCACTGTGCCGATGGGGTGTGCTGTCATTATGACACACGACACGATTTTAGCATCGGAAACCTGTGAAGAGTTGTTTGCACCGCATTCACCACATATTGACCTCGCATACAACGGGGTTGAGATAATCGCCAATGGATCGGGTTCACATCACGAACTCCGCAAACTTGATACGCGCTTGTCGTTGATCCGAAATGCGACTGAAAAATGTGGAGGCGTTTACCTATATGCCAATCAGCAGGGGTGTGATGGGGGTAGGCTCTATTTTGATGGTTGTGCAACGATTGCCCAAAACGGACACGTCATCGCGCAGGGATCACAGTTCTCAATCAACGACGTTGAAGTGGTTACAGCCACAGTGGATTTACGAGATGTTCGCTCCTATCGCGGTTCAAGGATGAGTGGTGCAGTGCAGGCGAGTCGTGGTGTTTCTATTCCACAGATTTATGCCGATTTTAAAGTTACGGATACTGAAAAACGTCCTGTTACCGTTCCGAAGGTTGATCTTGACATTCATACACCCGAAGAAGAGATTGCGCTCGGTCCTGCATGTTGGCTATGGGATTATCTCAGACGTTCTGAAGCAGCAGGATATTTCGTGCCGCTTTCGGGGGGTTCGGATAGTGGCACTGTTGCAACGTTGGTCGGTTCTATGTGTCAACTTGTTGCGAAAGGTATTCTCGGGGATGTGCCGCACGTCATTCGTGATGCTGAACGGCTGCTCGGTGCAGAATGTATTGAAAAAATCAAAACTGATTTTAACGACCCACATCAGGCAGCACAACATCTTGCCAATCAGTTGCTCTATACGTGCTATATGGGCACAGCAAACAGTTCTCGTGAAACGCGGCATCGCGCTAAACAGTTAGCAAGTGAAATTGGGAGTTATCATCTTGATATTAACATGGAGTCACTTGTGGGTGCTTTGCGAAAAATGTTTAGCGGAATAACCGGCAAAACGCCCCAGTTCAAAACCGAAGGCGGCAGTACTGTTGAGAATCAGGCATTGCAAAACATACAGGCGCGGCTGCGGATGGTTATAAGTTATCTCTTTGCACAGACGTTGCCGTGGGTTCGTGGTAGACGCGGGACACTCCTCGTGTTAGGCACTGGCAACGTTGACGAGGCACTGCGTGGTTACCTCACCAAATATGATTGTAGCAGTGCCGACATAAACCCGATTGGAAGCATTAGTAAAACGGATTTACGCAGTTTTCTCCACTGGGCAAAAGAACATCTCGGCTATCCGAGTCTCGGGGCAATCTTGGAGGCACCGCCGACTGCAGAATTAGAACCCATCACTGAAACCTACACCCAAACCGATGAGGAAGACATGGGGATGACTTATGCTGAGCTTAGTCGGTTTGGGCAACTGCGAAAAGTGCATCGGTGCGGTCCCGTCAGCATGTTTGAGAAACTGGTTCAAGAGTGGAATCATCTACCGCCAACTGAAGTAGCAGAGAAGGTCAAAAGGTTTTTCCGTTACTACGCGATCAATCGGCACAAAATGACGACATTAACACCCGCATATCATGCTGAACCGTATTCGCCCGATGACAACCGATTTGACTTAAGGCAGTTCCTATACAACACACGCTGGAGTTGGCAGTTTCGTAGAATTGATAAGATGATAGAGGAGATGGAAACTGAATGAAATCGCAGTTTTTAAGCATAGTATACAAAAAGTTCGCGTCGTTTCTATGCTCCATCTTCCTGTTGTTTCTACTCAATTCTTTTTCAGTTCATGCTGTGCCTAATATACCGCTCAACTTTGACGGTTGGATAATTGAAACACTCGCAAAACTTGAGGTATCAGGTGTTACAGGTGGTTTTCATCGGCATTCTTTACCGCTCTCCCGTGCTGATGTCGCAAATATAATCCAACGTGCTGAGGCGCGTATCCGTTCTGGTACAGTGACTGTATCGC
>JAPPMR010000578.1 GCA_028818995.1 Candidatus Poribacteria bacterium
CTCTTACATACATTGCGGACATCTGAACGCGAAAAGGAACTCCTTGAATTTGAGGTGAAGGAACTTGCTGCAGCAAGCCTCCAAGAAGGTGAAGAGGAAGAGCTGACTGCCGAGATGCACGTCCTAAACAACGCAGAAGAATTGTATGAATCCGCAAATATAGTGTATGAGCAACTTGATGGACAGGACGACTTTGGAGGCACAAGTTCTGGTGGAAGCGGCTCAGTTTTACAAAATCTAAGAGATTCCGTTAAGACCTTCGCGAAATTATCTGAAATGGATGCAAGTCTTTCGGAGTTGAGCGAGCGGATAGATTCATCATTATATGAACTTGAGGATATTGCTTCACAAATTCGTCAGTATGCAGATACTGTATAATTCAACCCAAACCGTCTTGCCCAAGTGACTGATCGGTTGGAACTTATTTCTAAATTCAAGCGGCGATATGGTAATACTATATCGGAGATGATAAATTATCAGACAGAAGCAGAACGAAAGTTGGAGGATTTAGAACTCGGATCCGATAAAATAGATGGACTTAAAGCGCAAATTCAAGAAATAAAACAGGATATACTTCAGTTATGTGTTATGTTGTCCGATAAGCGTAAAAAAGTTGCTGAAGGGCTTTCAGCGTCGGTTGAGAAGGAACTGCAGGAACTTGGCATGGAAAAAGCGGAATTTCGGACATTGGTAGAACCTATCCAAGATGAAAATGGTTTTCTTTTGATTGATGGAAATCGTTATGCGTGCCGTGAGCACGGTATGGATAAAGTTGAGTTCTTAATTGCGCCAAACGTCGGTTCTGAGTTGCGTCCGTTGGCAAGAATCGCATCGGGTGGCGAAATATCCCGTGTCATGCTGGCACTAAAAACAGTTCTGGTTCAAGTTGACAACATCCCGACTGTACTTTTTGATGAGATTGATAGCGGTATCGGTGGCAAAATCGCTGATGTCGTTGGTATGAAATTAAAAGAACTTTCCCAATCTGCCCAAGTTATCTGCATTACACATTTACCGCAGATTGCTCGTTTCGCTGACCGTCATTTTTTAGTTGAGAAAGAGGTGGTAGGTGAACGAACGTTGATTAATGCTAAACCCTTGACTGAAGCTGAACGTGTCACTGAAATCGCACGTATGCACGGTGGAAAAGAGACGGAAGTCGGGCTTGCCCATGCGCGTGAACTATTGAGTGGATAGTCTCCCTCAAAGGATCATTTAAAAATGGATGAAAGGTTTACACAATCAAACGGCACAAACGTCTATACTGGCTGTGAGTTGCTCGTCAAAGGTTCATTAGAGAGTGGCGTTAGTCTGATGACAGGGTATCCCGGTTCACCGCTTGCTGAGGTATTTGATGTTCTGGAGCGTAATGCCGATCTCCTCAAATCAAATGGCATCGTAGCACAGATAGCCAATAACGAGGCGTTAAGTATTGCCCGGTTGAACGGTTCGCAAATGGCAGATATGCGAGCAATCACATTTATGAAGAGTGTAGGGTTGCATGTTGCGTCTGATGCGCTCGCCATTAGTAATATGGCAGGTACAACCGGTGGTGCTGTCGTTGTTGTGGGCGATGATACGTGGTCCTATAGCACACAAGTTCCTGCTGATTCACGTGTGTTAGCACGACATCTCTATATGCCGCTTTTAGAGCCATCAACTTGGCAAGAGATGAAAAATTGGATTAATTATGCGTTTGAGATTTCTGCTGCATCAAACCTCTATACCTGCTATTTAACAACGCAGAATCAGGCAGATGGTGGCGGAATTGTTGAATTACACCCAAATAATCCGCCAGCCATTAGCCAAATTGCGCAAACCGAATTGAATACAGAATTGATCTCTACAGATGATCGCGTGGTCTTACCGCCTGATACTGCCCGTATTGAAATTGAGACCCTCCGAGAACGGTTTCCCGCTGCGCTCAAAACAGCGAAGCGATTAGGACTCAACGAAATTCTCTATCCTGCAAATAGTAATGGGAATTCGGAATCCGTTCAAACACAACGTAGAATCGGATTCGTAACGTCAGGTTTTAGCTATATTTATCTGGAACATGCCTTAACTGAACTAAACCTCAGCGGTTCAGTCCCTATCCTCAAACTCGGTATGACACACCCACTTGACGAAGATATTATCTTCGAGTTTGCAAAGGGATTAGATGAATTGTTTGTCATTGAAGAGAAACGTCCTCTCCTTGAAAATGAAATTAAGGCATTTCTGACACAGAAGTATCAGGAAGGGAATCTGGATAAGTATGTCAAAGTGTGGGGCAAACATTTTCCAGAGGGATTACCCGGAATTCCAATAGAAGCGGGTTTAGACACTTCTATTCTGATTCAACGTTTAATTTCGCTCTTGTCAAACAATGGAAAAGGGACTCAATATGCAAAAAGTGTCCTTGTAGATACAGCACTTTTTGAAAAAGAAGCGCAGCTGCAGCAAGAGGTAGCTGAAATCAAAACTGATATTCCAGCCCGCACTCCCACTTTCTGTCCCGGGTGTCCACACCGAGACTCCTCCAGCGTTTTTCTTGAAATTACAAATCAATTTATGGACACCACGTATATGCAGAAACACCACGATTCACCGCCAGTTGATCTGGTTTTTCACGGTGATATCGGGTGCTATTCAATGCTAAAATACGAACCCTTTCCGCGCTTGATGCACAATCTTTCAGCAATGACGTTGGGCGGTGGTGCAGGTGCGGGTATAGATCCGTTTATTGTCAACAAGCAGATCGTTTTCATGGGGGATTCAACCTTCTTTCACGGTGGCATGTCCGCAATCTCCGACTCCATCAAAAATAATCAGGATATTGCCTATATTATATTAGACAATCAAACAACGGCAATGACAGGACACCAACCGACACCTGCTGGCGAAATGGACATTCTCGGAAATCCGACTTTTGCACAAGACATTGAAAAAGTTGTACAGGGATTGGCAGGAAATTCTGAGATTACGATTGTCCGAGTAAATCCAGAAGATCGGTTGAACTATAAAAAATATCTTGAGAAGGCAATTTTGAGAGATGGTGTCAAAATTATCATTGCGGACAAAGAATGTGCAATTACCTTCCACAGACGCCGCCGACGCGAACAACAAGCAATCAAAGAAAAAGATGGCTTCTTGAAGGTTGAAAAACATATCAATATTACATCGGAAGTCTGTGAGTTTTGTTTAGAATGTACAAAATCTACAGGATGTCCTGCCCTAAAAATTGTTGATACCGACTATGGAAACAAAATAGCAATTGATCGTTCTAACTGTGTAACCGATGGTGCCTGTGCGCGAATTAAATGGGCATGTCCTTCCTTTGAAGAAGTTGTTATCACACGGAAACGTCCACCCCGTACACAATATGTCCACCAAATTGAAAAACCTAAACAGACAGACGAAGAATCCGCAAATGAGTGGGAAGATTCAGGGATATCTGGATTACTTTCACAACTCGGATTAAACGGAGGGCAGCCTTTACCGCCACCGCCGCCACAAACTTTTGATAGAGTTTGGAGTGCTTATGCTGCGGGTGTTGGTGGGATGGGTATCGGCACAATCTCTAAAATTCTTGTTGTTGCAGGGTATATCCAAGGGTATGATGTGCATTTCTGTGATAGAAAAGGTTTAGCGATACGGAATGGCGGTGTCTATACACACGTAACTTATACAAATAATGGTGGTAAGATTTCACCGATTATCCCTTACGGCAAAGCGGATCTTGTCATGGGACTTGACATTTTGGAGACGGTTCGGGGTATTACATCCGATTCGGTTTTCCGTGTGGCATCGTCTGGGCGTACCGCCGCCGTTGTCAATACGGCTAAAACAGAGACGATGACAACCCTCATTGGGAAGGATAGTTTTGAGACTGATGATTTAGAAGCGGCTATTGAACAAAATACGAATGCCTATGTTGGAATCAATCTATTTGACATTTCCGAACAATTGTTCAGCACAAAACTATACGCGAATATCATGCTAATAGGAGTAGCGTTCCAGCGCGGTTTGATGCCACTTGAGTTGGAACCTTTGAAACTTGCGTTGAAGCAGATGGTCAGACGTTCCGATTTGCAACAGAATCTCAATGCTTTGGAAATTGGAAGATACCTTGCAGTCAATGAAAAAGTTGATAGCACTCTACTGCAACATACATCCGATGTTTCAAAACAGACATACACAGAGACATTAGTGGAAAAAAGAGGTATTCTATCAGAAAAATTCCGTGGTAAACGTCTGGCAGATTCATACCTTAGTTTAGTTGAGGATATCGTTAAGAAAGTTAGTTTAGATGAGGCGACACATCGAAGTCTTGCCCTTTATACTTATGATTTAATTCAGTTTGAAAATATAGACTACGCTCGGTTATACATTGAGAAAATAGAACAGATTCACGAAAAAGACTTTGGTGACTACCGTGCCACACAAGCTGCTATTAAATACTTACACAAAGTGATGCTAATTAAAGATGAGGTATATGTCTCACACTTGTTGACAAGCAAAGAAAAGTTCGCCCGCGATAAGGTCCGATACAATGTTGATGAGAAAAACGGTGATAAAATACGATATTTACATCTCAATCGTCCCCATTTCACTGTGATGGGTTTTGATATTGAACATGATATGGATACTCGTAATTGGATGTTACACTTGATGAAACGTATGAAGTTTCTAAGACGCTGGTTATCGCAGTGGCACGCAAAAGAGAAGGAATTCCGAGATTGGTATATCAAAGAAGTGATAGATACCTTTTCACCGACAAATGATGAGAACTATGCAAAGCATGTTGAGGCATTAGAATGCATTGAAACGGTTCGAGGGTATAGGGAAGTTCGTTATCCGACAATGGAAGCAGCAAAACAAACGGTTGAAAAATTGCTTGCTTCAGAGTCATCGTAACGTATAGCATCTGTTTTCTGTAGAATCGCGTAGGAATGGTATTATATGGACAATCCACATAGAATCACAGGTCAAACACGGATTGTAGGTGTAATCGGGGCACCAGTTTCACATAGTCGTTCCCCTCAGATGCATAATGCTGCTCTTATTAAAGCAGGACTTGATTATATCTATGTCCCGTTCCATGTGGATGCTGACGCAGTGGCTGAGGCGATGCATGGGTTTAAGGCACTCAATGTGGTCGGAATCAATGTCACACTTCCGCATAAACAAGCGGTGATACCTTTTTTGACATCTATTTCACGGGCGGCGAAACTCATAGGAGCAGTGAATACGCTTAGTTTTGTTGATGGAGAGATATACGGTGACAACACGGATGCCCCAGGATTTTTAAGAGCATTGGAGGAAACTGGTGCCTCAGTGCCTGTCGGTGAAGATGTTGTTGTGTTAGGTGCCGGTGGTTCAGCACGGGCAATTGTGGTTGCTTTGGCACTTGCTGGTGTGCGTTCAGTTGTTATTGCCAACCGAACGGTATCAAAGGCAGTTGGTTTAGCCGAAGAACTTTCCGAAAAGATTAGTGAGCAGGAGGAAGAATCTGAACATAAAACCATTCTCAAAGGAATGGGATTACAAGATTCTCAATTGCCGGATGCAGTGAAGGGCAGCGCATTGCTCGTCAATACAGCTACATCAAGCATGGATACCACACATCCACTTTTAATTCAGCCAGATTGGCTGCAACCGAGTACTATTGTTTACGATATTGTATATACTCCGCCGATGACAACGTTATTAACAACAGCAGCTGAAAAGGGATGCAAAATTGTAGGTGGAATCGGTATGTTGGTGCATCAGGGGGCAATCGCTTTTGAGCGGTGGACAGGGGTTGAACCGTGTGTAAACACGATGAGAGAAGCACTTTCATAAATGAAAAAAGGATATTATGGTAGATTTTGAATTATTTATATACTTTGCACAGCGAGGTTAGGAAACCTCGCCTACCGAGGGACGCAAGTGTTTATTTATGTTGTATT
>JAPPMR010000145.1 GCA_028818995.1 Candidatus Poribacteria bacterium
CAGAGGTTATGGGTCATAAAATCGGGCTTCCAAAGCCCTCCAACAAGAGATAAACTTGCAACTTTTTCTTAAGTTTACACCTATGGGGTTTCGTTCCTGAACCCAACCTACAAGAGAGGTAGAAATCACTCAAACATGATTGGAAATCGTAAAGTTGACAGTTATGGGTAGAGCAAGCAAAACGCGGCATTTGTGCATGTTCACTTTATAGTTGCACAATTTATAACCCTCTTACATTTTGATAGGTGAAAGAAATGAAAAACGATGATATTGGATTAGTTCAAGATGCCTTGTCAGGCGATGAAGCAGCCTTCTCAGCTTTAGTGGAGAATAACCGAAAGCAGATTCATGCGATTGCATGGCGCACAACCGGAGATTTTCATGTCGCGGAAGATATTGCGCAGGAAACCTTCCTCATAGCCCATCAAAAACTTGGAACGCTAAAGGATCCACATCGATTTTCTGGATGGCTCAATGCAATTACGACGCGGCGTTGCATCGCGTGGTTTCGTGAGAAGCACTTGGATGGCAGACTTTCTGAGAATATGGACATAGCCACGAGACGAAACGATCCATACTCTGGTTACCTCGTGAAAGAACAAGCGAAAGATGCAGCGGAAGAACTACGTGAAATCATTAAAAAATTGCTTGCGAAATTACCGCAAGGCGAACGCACCGCCATAATCCTTCACTATTTTGATGGAATGTCCTGTGAAGAGATCGCCGCTTTTTTAGATGTAACCACAAATACGATAAAAAGTCGGCTCAATCGTGGGCGAAATCGGTTGAAGAAAAACGAACCTCTAATTCAATCAACGCTTGACGACTTCCAATTTTTTACAACCTTGAATGGGATGACCGAAGCCGGACGTAAGATTAGGGTGTGTATTAACGCTGCTACCGAGAAAGGTGAGCCATTTAGAGAAGGAGGGGCCTCTTTACTAAAAACCGATATGTTTTTAGGGCTTTCCAGTTTTGGTTGGGAAGAATATGATAAGGGAGAACCAGTCACAATGCCTTTGTTAGGAACTTCTATTACGCCTCATCTTTTTAAATCTTCTTCGGTTATCGGTGATACCTGGACCCAAGAAGGATTTTGGGATTCACAGGCAAAGACGACTTTAGAGGGAACCGAACAGGTAGGAGTTTCTGCAGGAGATTTCTCGGCTTGTCTCAAACATAAAAGTGTTCTTATTGACACCCCACCACATGAACAGAACAATCTGCTTGCAACATTAAATGGAGAACCTTATGAACGAGGTTCTAAAAAGAAGAGTCCGTATGTTAATGGTACGCGCTATTTGTGGTTTGCCAAAGGTGTTGGACTTGTAAAAATGTGCTACGAACATGCCAACGGTTTCACAACAGAAGCAGAATTAATTGAATACAGAGTCCCGGGCAGCACAGAAGAATATCACCCTTTACAGATTGGCTCTATGTACACATACAAATACCACAGTGTTTTTCTCAATGAGACAGTCTTTGAGAAGTGGCGCGTCACAGAAAGTTTTTGAACTTAATAGTACCTATAGTGTATTTTATAAATCATTTGTAGGGAAATCGGGCTTATAAAGCCCTCCCACAAGAGAAGGCAAAATTAAACTTATGGGTAAAATTGCACTTAACGAGGTAATGTCGTGCTTTGGGTAATAGTTAAAAGAGAAATCACATCAAACATATTAAGTTTCAGATTTCTCATGGGACTACTCATCTACTTTTGTCTGATTGTAACAAATCTGTTCGTTTTGACTTCAGATTATGAAGATAGGCTGCGAAGCTACCAAACAGCAGTGCAAGAAAATGAAGATCGGATAACATCGGTCAAAAAATATTCTGAATTCGGACAAACTCGCACACTAAAGTGCAATAGAAAACCGAAACTGCTTAGCATCTTCAACGAAGGTATGGAGAAAAGAAAGGGTAATTCCGTATCCGTGGCGCACGGATATGTTCCTGCCGTTGCTGAACAACACGGTTCTGATAATCCTTATCTGAACATCTTTTCCTCTATTGACTTTACAATCATCTTCCAAGTAGTGATGAGTTTACTCGCGATGCTTTTCTCTTATGACGCTATCTCACGAGAAAAGGAAGCGGGAACTTTGAGACTAACGCTTTCTTGCACGATTTCGCGGCCTACGCTGCTCTTAGGAAAATACATTGCAGGAATGGTGTCTATATCTCTCCCACTTGTCGCGAGTTTCGTAGCGGGTTTATTGGTAATACAATCTTCCCCTTATATCTCTTTCAGTAGTTCAGATTGGGTGCGAATATTGCTAATCTTCCTCTTATCCCTGCTTTATGTGTCCCTCTTCTTTCTCATCGGACTTTTCCTTTCTGCCCGGACACACCGATCCTCTGTTACCTTAATGTTCTCAATGTGTGTCTGGGTAATCTTCGTACTTATCATTCCAAATTTAACAGTCTTATTGGTGGAACATGCGAGTCCAATTCAATCAGAAGAACCATACAGAATGCAGGCGGATGAGCTGTGGGCAGAATTTGGTAAGAAAGCTGGAGATTATTTGAAGAAACATGGGGTTGACCTGCCTTGGGAACCTGCCAATCCGGGAGGCTTAGGCATATACGAAACTGCAGAAGATTACGGAAGCGGAGAAACTATTGGGATGAGTAGGATTGGAAATGAGGAGGGTGTGGCGTTTGTTCAAGGATATTATGGATTCAAGGAAAATCTCCGAACACAATATGCTGATAAGGCGTGGCAAATACGTAAAACATATCTTGATAAAAACCAAAACCGACAGTCTTTGTTGGCACTGAATATCTCCCGTATATCTCCAGCACCCGTTTATTACAACGCCGCTGCCATTCTCGCTGAAACTGACTTGGGAAGTTATTGGCAATTTATGGAACAGACTCGCCAATATCGTCGTGAATGGATACAGTATCTGGTAGATGGAAAAATATTCTCCTCTCGTAGATGGTTCACAAGCAAAGATTCCCAAGACCCTCTTGACCTTAGTGAAATGCCGAAATTTAAAGAACAAAGCGAAGGCATTGTTCGCAGCATGCACCGTGCCTTGCCAGATATTATGATACTGGCAGTGTTAAATATCCTATTTTTTATGGGATCATTCATCTCATTTCTACGCTATGACATATAATGGTGGTTATGGATTGCCTGAAAAGGAGACAACATGATTTGGCACATAGCAAAACGAGAAATCCTTGACAACCTAACCCGTTTTCGGTTTGCACTCACGCTGATATTGTTAGTCACACTGATGGTGATAAATGCTGTGATATTTGTGAGTAGCAAATATCAGCGAAGGATAGCAGCGTATTCTCAAGATACAAATGCTGCAATGGAGTCATTGAAAGAGCGAAATTCCAGTCTTGGTGAGTTGGCTGTAAAGGGACCAGGAAATCTCTATAAGCAACCGAGTCCATTAGGTTTTATCGCCACGGGGACAGACGCGAAATTGCCAAAGCGGGTTACCGGAAGCGGTGTCTCTGGCAGCAGCTGGAGAGCACCTAATTTTTACTACTCAAGTTCAAATAATTGGTCACTTGAATATCCACAAGATGTCTTTCAGAAAAATGATGCGCTCCCAAATTTCACGGAATTAGATTGGACGTTTATCATTGGTCTGGTCATGAGTTTCATGGCGATCCTGTTTACTTATGATGCAATTTCTGGGGAGCGCGAAACAGGAACGTTAAGCTTGCTGATGTCTAATGCTGTATCACGTGCCGCTGTGCTTCTGGCTAAATTCATTGGTGCTTTTCTTACCATCATGTTACCGCTATTTATTGGGATACTGCTTAATTTGATGATTGTCAACGCGTCTGACTTGGTGTTGCTTGATGGAAGCAAATGGGCAAGAGTTGGAATAATTTTTGTCATTTCTGCCATCTATATCTCAATATTCTTGTGGCTTGGCTTGTTTATCTCAAGCCAATTTTCAAATTCATCAAGCAGCTTGCTGGTGCTATTGTTAATTTGGGTGGTGTTTGTTGTGCTTATTCCAAACACAATGGGGACATTGGCAAGCCGTTTTCAGCAGGTTCCCTCAAAAAGTGAAGTCTTTCGGCAAAAGCAGGCAAAATTAGATGAAATCAATGACCGTTACTTCGAAAAAGATAGAAGACTCTTCCAATTTGGCTCCCCTTCCGACAATCCGCCGAAAATTGAGGCACTACAGACGTGGGCTGACTATTTTACCGAACGCGCTGATACGCGAAGCAAATTCGATGATGAGCATTTGAATAAGCAGTTTGCTCAGGTTACTTATGCAAGGCAAATTACGCGACTCTCTCCAACATCCATCTACAAATACGCTTTGGAGTCTTTGGCTGGTACAGGATTCGTCAGACATCAAAGATTTGTCCAACAAGCACGCCGCTACAGACAACAGTTCATCGATTTCGTCAAATCGGAAGACCGATCAGACAACAAAAGTTATCATGTCTATCTTGTAAAGGAAGGATTATCCCAAAAACCGGTTGCCTTTAATAGCATTCCGAAGTTCTCAGAACAGATAACACTGAGTATTACGTTCGGAGGGGCACTGTTGGATTTGGCGTTGTTAATCTCACTCGCGCTGGTTCTGTTTATGGCGGCGTCTTTAGCGTTTTTGCGAAGCGATGTAAAATAAAAGAAGGAACTACCCTCTCCAAATTGCTATCCAAAACTCACTACATTTGACTACTTTCCTCAAATATGGTATCATTTTAATAATAAAGAAATACGAGTTGTGCGTGTTGTTACGCCTATGAGGTTAATCGGTAGTCGGGCGCGGTGGGTTTCCCCAATGACCACTGCTATCTTTACCACTTACAACGACACCTTCTTTGTCCCAGCGATAGGATGCTCGGACATCGGTGGTGCAGTAACGTAATGTAAGACCACAACGTCGCTTTGGTGAAGGATTAGCGTTTGAGCCGTGAAGTAACAGGTCTGTATGGATAGAGATTTCACCCGCTTTCAGCGCAACATTCACAAGTTCACCGTACTTCTCGGCATTTTCAACGATTTGACCTAATACGCTGTTGTCTTCCGGACTGCTGTGTTGAGATGTCAAATGTCCTTTGTGATGTGAACCTGCGATGAAACGCATAGCACCGTTTTCAACCGTCGCATCGTCAATTGCGAGCCAGACAGTAACAGTTTTGGAGGGAGTGAGGGGCCAGTAGCCAGCATCTTGATGCCAACCGACAGTTTTCGGATCATGAGGCATTTTGCAAAAATAGTGCGCGCCCCAACCGATTACATCTTCACCGAGGAGGTCTTTTACACATGCCACAATCTTTGGGTGTGTGAGGAGATCATAAACTTTTCCATATTTCATGTGAGCGGATATAATTGAGTAACTACTTCCGCCTGCCGAAAGCACGTCCGCTAACAGGGCGTCAAAGTATTGGCGGTGGTTACTAATCTCGGTTTCGCTGAAAATTGAAATGCCTTTGATATAACCAACGCGGTTGAAAGCATCCACTTGGTGTGGAGTCAGCACATTCGGATTTTTGGAGATGCTTGGATAAAATTTCAGTTCACGACCCATTTCAGCAAGTTGTGCTGGTGTTGGCATTATTTTATCTGTTTTGTAAAAGGCCCGTTCGGTTGACATTGTTGTTTCACCTAATCTAAATTTGAATTCATTTTATCACATACATATTGAAAATAGAAGAATTATAATAGACCATAAACTGAGGTTAATGAATGGCGCATGCATACACCCCCGGACTTAAAGTTACGGAGGGGATGACAATTGAGAAAAACCGTCGACTTCCGCTTGAGGGCGAGGTGCTTGTTGAAGCAGGTACCACAGTTAAAGCAGAGGACATCGTCGCAAAGGCAGATTTGCCGGGTAACGTTCAACTGCTAAACGTGGCAAACCTACTCAGCGTTCCACCGGAAGAAATCGCAGAATACATGCTTAAACCTGAAGGCGAAACCGTCTCAGAAGA
>JAPPMR010000569.1 GCA_028818995.1 Candidatus Poribacteria bacterium
TGTATTACTCGGCACTAACCCCTCTGCTTTAAGAAGTTCGAGATACTCGGAGTATGAACCTGGCATCCCACGCTCTTTGATAAGTGCTAAAATCTCAGGATCGGGTTTGCCATACACAGCATCATGGTATTCATTTTCCCGACGACTCTGCTCTGCTTCTGCCTCACTTTCTGAGTTGTTTGCATTCCTTTGGTGAATCTGGTTAAGATGGGTTATAGCACGACGAAGACTTTCCGCTTCTTCCAAATCTCCAGAAGCTTCCGCTGCACGAAGCAACGTCTCTGTTTCTCTAATTATATCTGGCAAGTCGGCAAAATGGGCTTTACCTTCATTAGATACTTCCAGCTGCCAAAGATCGTCTGCCGTTTGTAGCAATATCAAAATCAGTTGCTCTTTTTCTTCCGGTTTTGAAAACTCTTGAATCGCAACATCATAAGCCATCGCATACTGCTCAAAGGTTTCCTTTTGGTCACCATGAGGATAAAGTCCCGCAAGGATTTTGAGAATATCCGTTTTGCCTTTATTTTCAAAAGGCATAAATCGATCCAGTTGTTTCCCATACTTCGCACGGGCGACAACGACAGGGGATTCAATCGTATCTATATCTGTCATATCCATGTTGTTCTCCTTTTGGGGCAGCCCTGCGGGGATCGGTGATGGCGACTTTTTGCTTGTCTCTACAACAGGAGGAAGGTGACGATTTTCAGACGAATCGTCCCCACGATGCCACACCTGCCATGCTAAAACACAAATTACAACAAACAGAAATAAAATAATAGATGTTCCGATGTAAAACGACTTTTTCTGTTTCATTAAATTACTCCTCTGTATCATGCCCTAATAGCCGTTCAACTTCTTCCTTGAGTTCAGAGTCTGATTCAAGGGCTTCCGCATAGCCTTCAGGGTCATCTGCTTCTACGGCTTTCACCTGGTTTTGTAGCGCTTTTACTTCTTTCCTTAACTTTTTGCGCTCTTTTTCCTTATCGTCACGTAATTTCTTTTTCGCTTTCTTTTCCGCTACTTTGACATTGATTTTCTCACCGACTTTATCGCGAGACTTTTTGGCACATCTGCAAAACGTTGTTGTATATCGGCAAACGTATTGTGATTTCGAACATTATACCCCGCAGTGGTAATAATTGACTGCTGCCGTTTGATCTCCGCTTTCGCAGCGTCCCACGCTTTCTTGTATTTGCTCGTTTCGGCATACTTACTTGACCACAGATTATAGTAATTTGTGCATTCACTACAAGATGCCATATCCTCTTGACAAGTAGAGCAATTATCATAATGTTTCATGTACTTCTTCCATGCTAAATCGCTATAATGCTTTGCTGAAACATAGTTATAATGTTGTTCTGCCGCACGTGTTTCTGCATCCCTCTTGGCACCTGCCGCAGTCGTGATTTTGCCCTCATATTCAGTAACCTTATCTAAATGTTCCTGCCTTTTCTGCTTATGAGATAAATACTTCGCATGATGCTTCTTATATTTCACATCCAGTCTGAAAATTTCGCATTTGAGATCCTTAATTTCGTCGTCAAGGTCTCCTATGTCAATCCAAATCAGCGATATAAATGATAAAACTGTTCCTGCAGCACTAACAATACCCCATAAAATCGAAGCCACAGTTGGATCTGCCAATAAGAGCATTGAGATACATAAGAATGCAATGAGCGACACCACAAATATATTTCGTTTTTCGATCTGTTGTTGAATATAGAACATTATTCAGTCTCCTTTTGGATTTGGGTAAATGTCTGTAACATTCATCTACACGCTATTTTCGTATAGCGGTCATTTTGGATTTGACAGACCCTAAAGGAGATGTTGGCAGGATAAAGTGAAAAGTTGCTGTCAACTGTTCCCTTTCGGGCTCGCTGGTTTCCATATTTCTATAGCAACAAGCGTGATACTTGTGATAAAATGAAAACCAGCCCTGTCATACTGGTACTATGGCATGGCTACGCGCTGATTGTGCTTTTGTGAAGATTAGCACTGTCGGCGCGCCCCCACTCGGGGGTGAGCGTGCCCAGGTGTAACACACGCGTTCCGTGCATTCCTAACACCTTGTGTAAAGTTTACACAACTTTACAAAAAACGTCAATTACTATTACAAGTAATTTCTGACATTTTAGGTATTATACCACATTTACGTATTTAATGCAACAATTTTTTGCTTTTGGGTGTGTAAAGTATTCATGTCAAAATATTTACACACCCTGCAACCAGCGTAAACTTGACGGAACAAATTTCGTTTTATTGGGATAACCTAATTTATCTTCAATTACGAGGGAAATGACCTTGAAAAATTTTATGATTCCAATTCTGCTAATGGGTATAGTGTCTTTAGGAATAATTGGCTGTGGAAGCGATGAAGAAAAACCTGATATTGATGAGTCAAGCGAAGAAAAACCTGTTTCACAACCCGATTTGCCAAAGGAAGATTTACTTGGCACTTGGGAAGTTGTATCAATCAATGGTCTGACTCCTGGAGCCTTTTTTGAATCACCTGTGGGAGAAGATTTAGAAGGACAAGCCGTTGAAGTCAAACAATTTCGGTTCGTTCTTTCTGCGGATGATTCATGGATAATTAATCTTGAACTTGAAGTGATTATCGCTTTTCCAGAAATTTTGCCTGGTCCAGAGGTGGTGTTGATCGATGGTAAGATGAAAATAAAAGGGGTATGGTCGGGTGCCTACAGTGTTGTAAATCCGATGCTCTTTTTTATTACAGAAGAAGCAGATGTGAAGATAACGTCTGATCCCGAAGATTTTATTGAAAAACTGACTGAGGGTCAAATAACAAATGTACAAGCAGAACAAGATTATATTCAGGAATTCAAGAACATTATCCTTACACCTTTCAGGCGATCCACCGCTACTTTGAAAGAAAAAACGCTTACCCTGAATATCTCTGGCGCAAAAAAGATGATTTTAGAGAGGCAGTGAGTTTCCTTCCACCTTCAGTATTTGTCCACATATAAAAAGGACATCGGGCGGTTACACCCGATGTCCTTAATTTCAATGCCACTACAATAGAATGACCGTTACTCATATTCCTTCAGAAACCCTCTGAATTCCCTCCGATGTGTTTCTTCGTCCGCGAGGAGTCTGACACAGAGGTCTTGCGTAACGTAATCTACTCCATCACATAAGCGGATAATCTTATTATACTGTTCAATTGCGGCATCCTCTGTTTCAATAACACCGTGTATAGCTGCCACGACATCAGTAGATTCTTCTGGTGGTTGGAGCGAGGCTTGTTCAGGTTTAAACGCAAACGAACCAGGAACGCGCCCTCCGATTTCCTTGATGCGGGCAGCAAGGTCCTGGGCGTGTCCAATTTCCGTTTGAATATCTGCTGCCAAGGACTTCTTAATCTCTTCAGCCCGGATACCATCCAAGTCAACGGATATTGCCAAATAATTAACTGTTGCTTCTAATTCTAACCAATAGACGCGAGTGAGTTCTTTAATAATTGCGTCTCTCATTACTTGATCCATGATTTTCTCCAATCATAATGTATTGCGTTTCAATATAACGTATTTCATCTATAGAAATGTATATGATAACACTAAAAATCCGAATGAACCTATAAAATATTCAGGTTCGGCATCACACATGGATGCGCTAATATATTAAACGATACTCTATAAGTTTCGGTTAACATATTTGTGTTAAAACATTTTCAGGCGGACCGGAAGCAACAGAAACACCATTTTTAGCATCAAGCGTTGGTCAGCATATATTGAGACGATTTAGTGAACCTTATACGGACCTCCCCGCGGTTCTTCCTTTAGGTCAGGTTGAGCGGAATCCAGAAACACCTCGTGCAATTCCAGTTTGTTGGATTGCGTAAACGCCTCTTTCGGCATAGTCCCGGATTGCGCATGTCCCTTACGGAATTCCTCTGAATCAACCCAGTTTTCAAAATCCTTCCGTGATTCCCAGAGTGTAAATACCACGTAAGGATCGCCTTCATTGACTGGTCGCAAAACCTGATTAGAGATAAATCCCGGCATCCCGTCAACGAGGCGAGCTCGGTTTCGGAATCGTTCCTCAAATTCCTCGCGATATTCAGGTGCGACATAGATTCTATTGGCAACTGTAATCATAACAAAAACACGTCCTTAACGTCATAGCAAAAACCATGAAAAATATTGAAAACTAAATAACCCTGGATTTTTAATACAATTTTGATAAATTTATTGAATCTGTTCTACTACTTCCTTACTTGCCTTAAAAAGATCATGTAAATGCAGATAGCGGAAAAGTGAACTTCTCCCTGTGAGATGTAAATTTTCAAACGTCTCAAAATAATTAACGAGATGCTTCACATTTTCTTCAAACCCAACCTCAAGCACTGGATAAGCAAAAGGCAGTTTATAACTTTGGTAATGAATAATCTCATCAGAATGTAGAGGTTTGACGCGACACAATGCTTCCCACACCTCGGCGCGGAGTGCTGTTTCCGACATTTTCCACGCGTCACTATCGCTAAAACAAGGTATTTCAAGCACTATTACCGTTTGTCCTTCTGGTGCCATATACGGACTGCGATTTTTGGGTTCATAGAGACGCGTAAACGGAAATTCTTCGCTTGGAAAGTAGATTGAGGCATTGGAAGAAAATGAATCCCGGTTCAAGCAAAAAACGCAAAGCACAAGGTGTCTATATTTAATTGTATCTGCAATGGTGCAGAGTTCCAGCGGCGGTGCTGGCTCTAACATCCGCATTGAAAGTGTCAGTGGTAGTGTATTAATCACTGTGGCGACCTCAATCTCAATATCGTCGTTTAAAATGATCTTCTCAATTTTACTATTTTTATGAATTAAGCGGCTTACTTTGTGATTGTATTTGATTCGTTCATCTCCGATAAATTCAGATAGTTTGTCAGGAATCATACCGATACCGTATTTTGGATAAAAGAAGGTGCCATCTAAATGCGCGGGATTCTGCGGTGTGCCAAACACAGTCGAACGGAGAAAACTCCAAAGGTCTAACCCTTTGAGTCGGTTACCTGAAATGGCAGTGGAGAGTTTGTGCGTTGGCTCTCCCCACAGTTTTTCGGAATAGTTCAACAGAAAACGTTCCGCCAATGTTTTTCCATATCGTCTAAGCGCAAGTTCTTCGAAGTTTTTTGCCTGTTTTCCATTTCCGCTACGCAGTTTATCCCACGCAATTTTCAGTAAAGTTTTCGTCTCCAGTTTTTCGACCAGATCGTTAAGTGTTAGCGGAAATCGATAAAACTTCTCTTGGTAAAAAATCTCGCTTGGTGCATCTACTCGTAGCAGATTATCACCGAGAAGCTGTTTAACCTCTCCTGTGACTTCTGGGTCCTTATCGTGGAAGCGGTGTGCACCTGTATCAAATCGGAAATTATCCAACTGAAGTGTTCGGCAGTTTCCACCGACATTTTCACCTGCCTCGTAAATGACAAAATCGAGGTTCTGTTGCTTGGCATAGTAGCCCGCTGTTAGTCCAGCAGGACCACCACCGAGAATATGAATATCAGCCGTTTCCATCATGTTTTACACTCCACGAATACATACTACTGCACTTTGTCCTTACGACTTCAGTATTCATATAACGACAATTCGGACCACATCCGATTAACATACGGATTGTGATAGAAAGTCTTTTCCGATTTCGGCACCCGATCTGGCAGGGCACCTCCAATAGCGACAATTCCGGTTTCCAATTCATCAAGTTGGGCAAGGTCTGCTTCGCTTTTAATCGGTATGTAGTTTGCCTCTACTCCCTGCGAAACTAAGTAGTATTTAATCAACGGCACAGACACAATATGCAGTTTTTTATCTTGTTCACTCTGTTTGTCGTGTAGGTATTTGTGTATTTGGGCAATCGCTGTCGGTTTTGTGTGTTGAACGACAGTATGTAGTG
>JAPPMR010000919.1 GCA_028818995.1 Candidatus Poribacteria bacterium
ACCCACAAAAAGTCCCAAAACCACCTTCAAAATCCTGATATGCTTGTGCTGCTTTTCCGACGAGATGCTTACTACCGCTTGACGTTGCAATGATAATGTCTAATGCTTTGATAAATTGCTCATCTTTTACCTTTTCCCGCGGAACATAAACAAGGTCCTCAAAATTCAATTGTGTGTCGATATTGTTCGCCCGCAATATAGGAACATAACCATCTATTGGAGTTTTAGATGATTGATTCTTCTTATAGGACACCCCGCGAATAAATTCCGCAATATCCTTAATCTTTGTCCACACCCAACCATCAGGCAGTTCAGATAAACTGTCCGTCGTAAAAACTTCTGAAACCGACATCGGTTCTAATTCATCCGAATGCCCTTTGCGCCACTCCCTCGTTAACTCTCCTTCAAAAGCAGCTTTGAGGATTGATTGACGATACCGTTGCAACTGCACTTGTGCTTTTTTAAGGCTATCAACTGCTGCGTCTAATTGTGTAAATAACGTCTCTAACTTGGCTACGATGCGGTGTTGTTCTGCCAATGGGGGAAGTGGAATAGGCATTGATTCTACGTTTTCTCTACGAAGATTATTGATGTTTATTCCAATTGAGAGGTTCGATATCTCATTTCTATAATCGGGACTTTGAAAAAATAAACCTATAAATTTTCTGTCGATTTGTGGTAGACCCCTCACCAACCCACAAAAAGTCCCAAAACCACCTTCAAAATCTTGATATGCTTGCGCTGCTTTTCCGACGAGATGCTTGCTGCCGCTTGACATTGCGATGATAACGTCTAATGCTTTGACAAATTGCTCATCTTTTACCTTTTCCCGCGGAACATAAACAAGGTCCTCAAAGTTTAGTTTTCTATTTATATTATTAGCCCGCAATATAGGAACATAGTCAGTTTTTGGTGTTTTGGAAGACTCACTTTTCCGGTAGGATACACCACGAATGAATTCCGCAATTTTTTTCACTTGTGTCCATACCCACCCTTTTGGCAAATCATTGGCAAATTCAGTTAACATCTTTGAAATCTCTTTTGTGTCTATTTTGCGTTAAACGTCTCAGGTTGCTGTCAGTTTACTACACATTCTCTTTGAATTCAAGTCGTTTTTCAAGATTGGAACTTGTGTTACAAGCAAGGATTAAGAAACCAATTTTTCTGTCAGATCCTTTAGCATATCCTCCAAATCATCACCGAAAAGGTCGCGAACTCCCCTAACGCCTCCCCGTTGAGTGAATGGTGTATACTCAAAATCGGATATCCGAACATCAAGCGAAGTGGCAATGTGTTCATGTATCATTTCAAGCCATACAAGTTGCTCTGGTGTGAAATCTTTACCTTCTAACCATTCTTCAAAGTTTCGGTTAACTATCGCGCTAAACGGCTCCAGAAAACGATTATACTCCATAGCGAATCGCACCAATGATATGAGGTCTGTCCGCTGTGTCGTTATTCCACGAACCCTCTCTGATGACCGTTTTTCATAAGCTAACCATAATGACTCACGACTCAGACTGCTGGAATGTTCATGCAATGTTTCTTCCAGTTCTTTCAAGTTGTCTTCAGTCAGTGCGCCTTGCGCCCCCGGACGTTCACACAAAATTTGTAACGCTGGCAATTCATCTATGTGTTCATTTATAAACCGTTTAAAGTCGTGAATAACATTAGCGGCTTGTGCAAAACTTTCAGGCTCAAATCCCGTTTCAATTACCCGGTCTCTGCTTACATCATCCATGAGCTGGTTAGGGTTTTCTTCTCCTGGTCCGTTTGATCCATTAGAAGATGGCTCACCTGGACGTGATTGTGAATCAGTTTTGACAGATTCACACACACCGACAGCATCAACGATAATGAAGTGTGTTTTTGCAGTCGCATCGCTTGTGACAGCGTGTAGATCGTCTGTACTAATTGTCCTCACGCCGCGTCCCTTCATCTGTTCAAAGTAACCGCTTGATCGGACGGAACGCATAAAGACTAAACATTCAAGCGGTTTAATATCGGTACCGGTGGAAATCATGTCAACACTTACGGCAATTCGTGGATTGAATTGTGTGCGAAATTGCCTGATCAAATCTTCAGGTCTATCACTTCTGTAGGTAATCTTTTGGCAGAAATCATCGCCTTTGGCAAATACCTCCCGAACAATCTGGACAATATCTTCGGCATGGAAGTCGTCTTTTGCAAAGATAAGTGTTTTGGGAACAAGCCTTCTACTGGGAAAGAGTTCTGTGGAAAGTTTATCCTTGAATTCCTGAATTACTGTCCGAATTTGATCTTCTGCCACAACATCCCGATCTAACTGATTTCCTATATACGTTTCGTCTTCGTCCAACGTTTCCCAGCTAAGCCTCCGAGTATCTCTATCTCGTCTTGCGACATAATTTCCCTCAGCAACTGTGCTGCCGCTTTCCGTAATTTCGGTTCGTATCCGATAGACGTAATAACCGACATTAACATCGTCCTCAACAGCCTGCTCGTGGCGGTATTCATAGACAAGATTATCTTTAAAAAAATTGAGCGTTTGTGTATATGGTGTAGCGGTAAGACCAAGAATGAAAGCGTCAAAGTATTCTAATACGTGCCGCCATTTGCCATAAATAGAGCGGTGACATTCGTCAACGATGATAAGGTCAAATGTATCAATAGGGATTTTTGGATTATAGACGACTTCTTGTGGTGGTGAGTCTTCTGTTTCCTGTTCAAAATCGGAACTTTCCTCATCGTCCGATTCATAATTGGGTTCACCTTTTAACATTGAGTAAAGCCGTTGGATAGTGGTAATGCAGACTTTACTTACTTCGTCAATAATGTTGCTGGTGAGGTGTTGCACGTTGTAGAGTTCAGTAAATTTTTTGTCATCGTCGGGAGTCGTGTAATTTTGAAACTCACGCAGTGCCTGTCTGCCAAGATTGTTGCGGTCTACCAGAAAAAGAACATGTTTGACATCTGCAAATTTGATGAGTCGATATACGCTGCTGACAGCAGCATACGTCTTGCCGCTGCCTGTTGCCATCTGGATTAAAGCACGCTGACGCGCTTCTGCTAAAGATTTCTCAAGCTGCCTTATCGCCTCAAACTGGCAGACTCTAAGGTTACCTTGTTCTAACAGAGGCAAATCGTTCTTGAGATTTTCCCGAAGAGTACTTAGGTCATCTCCAAGACGCGATAGGTAATCAGGTGTATGAAATGTAAAGACCAATCGAGAGCGAGGATCAGGATCTCGAGTATCCCTAAAGTATGTCTTAACCCCTGTTGATGCATAGGCAAACGGGAATCTGGGAAGGTTGGGCAAGTCCTCTGGCAAACTTGCTCGATAGCGTTCTGCCTGTTGGAGGGCACCGCTAAGAGGTGTTCCTTTTGGTTTGGCTTCTATGACGCCAACTGCAACACCACCAATGAAGAGAAGATAATCTGCTCTCTGATTAAATCTTAATGGATATTCGCGGATAGCAACACCAAGGGAAGCATCTGTTGCGCGTTCAGCATAATTTTGAATCTGCCATCCAGACTCTTCCAGCATCCTATCTATAGTTTGACGTGCTTTGCGTTCGGGTGTCATTTTAGATATTATTAGCATGGACGGGCAGAAGACCCGCCCATAAAATTTCAAAGCAACCTAAACATTACACACATCATAAGCGTGTTGCATCGCATCAAACGCATCACCTTTAGGACTAAACTCGTGTCCAACATATAGGTCATAACCCGTATTAGCGATAGCACGCATCACAGCAGGATAGTAGATTTCTTGTTCGTCATCAAGATCGCGACGCCCAGGATTACCCGCTGTATGGAAGTGCCCAATATATTCAATATAATCCGTGATGTTGCGGATGAGGTCGCCTTCCATAATCTGCATGTGGTAGATGTCGTGGAGTAATTGTGCCCGCGGCGAACCGACACCCTTACATACCTCAACACCCCACTCAGTCTTATCACACTGATAATCCGGATGGTTCACTTTGCTATTAAGCAGTTCAACGCAGAGGTTAACACCCTTCTCCTCAGCAGCTTTTGTCACCCGAGACAGACCTGCAATCGTATTATCACGACCTTCTTCATCAGATCTGCCTTCTCGGTTGCCAGAAAAACAGATAAGACCAGGGATGTCGTTTTCCGCTGCGATGTCAATGTTTTTCAGCAGTTCATCCTCAATTCGGTCGTGATTGCTCGGATCGTTTAAGCCAGACGGAAGCGATGAATGCCCGACGATAATTGCAACCCGCATCCCGTGATCTTGAACAACGGGCCAGAGATCCGCAGGTAGCATCTCAACCGATTTGTAGCCGATTTCCGCGGCTTTTTTAATAACATCTTCCGGCTCTCTGTCGCGCCGGAAACCACCAAAACAGATGGATTGATTAATTGGCATAATTTCTCTCTCTCTTTGTGAAAGGACAGCAAATTGCTACCCAATATTATAGTGAAATATTAAAAGGACAATCAGCCCCAGCGGGGCGAAATGTTTATAGAAAGCGGTAACCTAAGCACGATAAGCCCCAGCGGGGCGAAATGTGTATGGAAAAGAGGTAGCTTAGGTTACTATTTATTTATTAAAGGTCAACTGCTTTACCGGTTACGAAGGATGTACTTGCAGCAAGCATGATACGGAGTGTCTGCAACGCGTCGCTATAAGGCGATAGAATTTTTGAATCATCTCCACTCTTAACAGCATCAATAAACACACGGTCTCTATCTTGTCCACCCTCACCAGAAAGCGGTTCCGTTTCACCTTTACGGTTTGCGTTATTTGGTCCACCGACTGTAACAACGAGTCCACGCGTGAACACCTCAAGATGCACACGATCAAAACCCTCTAACGCACAAGCAGAAACGATATTCGCAACAGCGCCGTTCTCAAACTCAATGTTTACCATGCTGATGTCATCTACGTCATAGTTTTCAATATGCGTCATACTACCGCTATTTGCAACGCCGTGAACGGTTTTACCATCACTGCCAACCAGAAAACGGCAAAGATCAAAAATATGTGTCGTCTGTTCAACGTGCTGTCCACCAGATTGCGCACGGACACGCCACCAAGGTGTTCCGGGCATGCCACCCATCCAATAGCCAAGCGCACCTAAAATTTGTGGTTGTTCTTCAAGCATCTTCTTCGCACTCTGCGCGTTACCACCATAACGCCAATGGTAGCCAACACTTGTAATCGTGCCAGTCTCTTTAATGTAGTCATCAATGATAATCGCTGGTTCCAATTCAGAATGGATCGGCTTTTCGATAAACATCGCGATACCTTTTTCACAAGCGATGCGTTCCTGTTCACCGTGCGCAAACGGGGGCGTACAAATGTAAACGGCATCCAATTCCTCTTTATCGTACATCACACGAAAATCGGTGTAAGCGTTGCCACCAAACTCTTCGGCGCGAGCCTTCGCACGATCTTCGGAAATATCACACATCGCACAGAATTCTACATCTTCAAAGTTGTCTTTGAGGTTACGCATGTGTGCACCTGCCATGCCACCTGTACCGATAAAACCGAGTTTAACTTTGTCCATATTTTCTCCTTAAAATAGGTCGTAACGGAAAAACCGTAATTTTCTAATAGTTTAGCAAAAATGAACATTTATTGCAAGCAATATGAAAATCTGTTATAATTGATTGATAGTTGAACACTTCAGGTAAGAAGAACACCGAAGAGGAGAAACAGAATGGGTTTCAAATTTGGATATAGTACATTACGATGGCAACAACCGGATTTTGAGAAACTGTTAACACAACTCAAGGATGCTGGTTGGGATGGTTGGGAAATGCGGCAATCCTTAGATTGGGCAGGTACACCGCGACGTATTCGGCGAATGTGTGAGAATGTTGACATGCCCGTCGCTGCAGTCACTGCACGCGGACTTCCGATTGATAAAAACCCGGAA
>JAPPMR010000524.1 GCA_028818995.1 Candidatus Poribacteria bacterium
GACGCACAGCCTACTTTGGACTGTTAGAAATAGGCCAACCGAAAGAAGGTGAAACAGTTTTTGTCTCAGCAGCAGCCGGTGCCGTCGGTTCGATTGTATGCCAGATTGCCAAAATCAAAGGTTGCCGCGTCGTTGCAAGTGCTGGCACTAATGAAAAAGTTGCTTGGTTATTAGAAAAAGCAGGTGTTGATGCTGCGTTTAACTATAAGCAGATTGATAATTTGGAGGTAGAACTCAGAAAACATTGCCCAGATGGTCTTGACATCTATTTTGAGAATGTAGGTGGGAAACATTTGCAAGCTGCACTCGCGGTGATGAACATGCACGGACGTATTCCACTGTGCGGAATGATCTCTCAGTATAACGATATTGAACCCACTCCCGGTCCGATAAACCTTAGTTCGGCTATCGGCAAGCGGATTAAATTACAAGGATTTATCGTCACAGATTTCATGGCGCGCAACCATGAATTTTATCGGGATATGGGGGAGTGGATAAGTGAAGGTAAAATCACTTGGGAAGAGACAATCATAGAAGGTTTAGAGAATGCATCTAAGGCATTTATCGCCCTATTTACAGGGGAGAAACTTGGTAAGATAGTCGTTAAAGTAGACCCCAATTTTTAATATGCCAATCATTTCTATTTAGGAATATAGGCGCGCTTATAAAGCGCGCCTAAAGATTGCATGTCTACTTTAGACAAAAGCGGCTTTGTCCACATCTGCAAGATAAACACGAGCCCCATTCTGCAATGCAGAGCGATGGACCGCTGCTTCAAACAGAAGTTCATTCCATGCTGCTTCTCCGTCTGCAGGGAACGGTTGGTCGGCGTGCATTGCTTTAATTACACCGTCAGCCATTCTCTTGAAAGATTCTGGCATTTCCGGTTTGCCAGGTTCGTTCTCCCACTTTTCTTCTACTTCAGAGTTGTTCGCTTTACGACGTATATATGAACCATCCAAACCCTTCGCTTCAGCGTAAGATTTATCACCAAGTATTTTAACTCGGAGTGGATGATCATCGTATCCCCAGAGGTTTGTACCGGTAAGCGAGCCGATTACTCCATCTTCCCAACCGATATGAATTAGACGTTTCCAACCGCCGCCTTCATTCGGATCGCCAACAACACTCACCCATTCAGGTGTGCCCATATCCCAGAGAATCTGGTCGATGATATGTGACCAACAGTTGAAGTGTGCTCGGGCATGGAGCATCTTAATTTCTCCTAACCTGCCTTCCACAACATCTTCATGAAGTTTTCTGAAATGTTCCATAAAACGATAGTTGAAGTCAATACCAAATTTGAGGTCGGAGTCGCGCCACGCCCCAATAGCGTGTGATGCGATGGCGAGGTCTGCTTCCCGAACTGTAGCCTGACCTTGTAATCCACATAAAGGTTTTTCAGTGAACACATTCTGCCCACCAGCAATCAACTCACGTAATGGCGGGATACGGCGTGTTTCATTGACGATAAGGAGAACGAGGTCGGGATCACAGTTTGCCAACAACTCTTGAATAGATAAATACCCTGGAACACCGAAGTGTTCTTTCGCTTTTTCAAGAAGTTCAGGGTCCATTTCACAAACAGCGACAACTTCAGCATCTGGGTGGTTGTGAAAGTTGCCACCGTGCATCATACCCATTCCTCTACCACTGATTAATGCACATTTTGTCATAACTTAATCCTTTCTTTTTAGAAAATTATCCAGATTCGTTTGGAAACATTCAAAAATTTATCTAACTTAGTAGGTTGGAATTAATTCCAACAGTATTATTACACATGTCTGAATTACAAGAAAACAAGACATCTTATTTCAAGACTTAAGGTGAAATCGATTTTGCACACCGAAAACCGATTAAATGACTTGTACGCGCTGGTTCATTACCGCGTCGGTATGTAATCCAAATCCGAGGTTGACCGCTCTCGACCCAAGAACCGCCCCGTAAAGCACGAGAAGATGTAATGTTCTTAAACTTTTCTAATACTTCCTCAATGCTATCGGGACCAGCTATAGGATTCTTGTCTGGCGGATCGTCATAAAAATCCCTGTCATACGCATCAAGACACCATTCCAATACATTTCCGACTATATCATATAAATCATATCCGTTAGGCGGATAATCACCTACAGGCGTTGTACTCCCAGTTAATCCAACATTCAGGCTATAATTTGCTTTGTCATCATCAATTGTATTTCCCCAAGGATATTTTTGACCTTCCGCACCGCCCCGCGCAGCCTTTTCCCATTCAGCCTCAGTTGGAAGCCGCTTGTTTACCCAGTTTGCATAGGCTGCTGCGGCATACCAACTTATAGAAACAACAGGATGATTTGCCTTGTCACTTGGATGAGCATTTCCATCCCAATTTTCAAGATAATTTCCATCGTGAAACCTACTGGCAATCGTCCCTTTCTGCCATTCTGAGTTTACATCAATAAATTTTTTGTAATCGGCATTCGTTACCTCATACTTGTCCATATAGAATGCGTCA
Organism: Candidatus Poribacteria bacterium; assembly: GCA_028818995.1. The sequence continues at coordinate 2,492 of JAPPMR010000524.1, forward strand.
AGGTAGACAGTATGTCCGGGCTGTTCCACGTTTCCTGCTTCTGCGCTAATACTGCCTAACTGGAACTCTCCTGCAGGAATAAGCACCATGCCTTCAGGGACTACGACTTGGTTTTCTACGGTATAAGTGAGTCTACGATTTCCACCTTCCCAAGTAAGCTCAATCTCAAGCATCCCTAATGGAAACGGACCTGAAATGGTAGTGATATTATCAGAAGTAGCTGCCTTTCCTTTGGAAACCGTAAGATTTTGTGGGTTGTCGCTAAAATTCACGGTAATAGTTGCATCAGTAGATATAGTACTTCCGTCTGGCGGATCAACAGATTGGATTTCTACTGCGTCATCTTCTCCGCATCCTATGATAGAAATAACAAATAAGAGTATGAGGGTATTTACAAAAAAATATAACTTCTGTTTCAAAAATCGTCTCCTTTCAAATATGAAAAAAGTAGAGCAATTGGGTGGACAAAGCCATCCGACAAGCAAAGGTGAATATAGAAAACATCAGTTCGTATTGAATACTTGTTGCATTTCTACCTGCATCATCTCAAATAATTCGCTTTTCAGGTTGATCAGATCTTTATCTGTGATATTTCTGGGACGCTGTAATGGGACCTCAATTTCGGCTTTTATTGATGCTGGTCTTGCGGTTAAGACATAAATTTTGTCGGCAAGGAGAAGTGCTTCCTCAATATCATGGGTTATCAATAATACTGTTTGTCTGCCTTTGTGCCAGATATCTAAAAGTATGGATTGCATCACGGTTCGCGTCATTGCGTCTAACGCGCCGAAAGGTTCATCTAAAAGTAGAATATCTTTACGAAAGAGTAATGTGCGGACCAAGGCAACACGCTGACGCATTCCACCTGAAAGTTGCATCGGGTAACTATTTGCAAATCCCTGCAAGCCAAGCTGAGTTAACAGTTTGAGCGCTTCCTTTTTTGTCTTAATAAGTGATTCTTTCTGAATTTCTGGTCCAATCATCACATTCTTTAAAACTGTTCGCCACTGTAAAAGAAGGTCTTTTTGTTGCATATATCCGAATGTGCCTGTATTACCTTGAATACGTTTCCCGTTGAGATAAATTTCCCCACTTTGCGGTCTGAGGAGTCCAGAGATGATATTGAACAACGTACTTTTGCCACATCCAGAGGGACCAAGTAAAGCGACAAACTGTCCAGTTTCGACTGAAAAGTTTAGCGTATCCAACACCTGCAGTTGGCTATTTTTTTGAACAAAGGCATGTGTTAAATTCTTAATCTCAAGTTTGTTCATAACAGTATAGTGTTTACATTACGCACAAACGAGTCAGTGCCTACGTTTTTTATAGTGGATTCTACAATTAACTTTACTTTACATCTGAACTGTGAATCAACGCTGAATGCGCTTTTGGCATTCAGCGGGAGGGAACTCCGATTCCCGACTAACAAGGGTTTCGTCGCGATTCGGAGATCGCTCCTACAGAATATATGTAAACCTATTTACATAATTTACTATAGAACAATACTTAACCACGCGCAGCGCGCTGACGAAAAAAGCGCATGAGTGGTATTACATAAGACTCATCCGTGCGGATATTGATATAATCAGTCTGGCTTGCACGAAAAACTTGTAACCGTGCTGCATCTGCTTCTTGATTGAGGCCCGCATATAGTTGTCGTGCTTGTTCAGACCGTGTATCTACAACCATTCGTTCTCGGGTTTCTGCGTCCTCAAACTCAATTAATCCTACGTTCGGCATCTCTACTTCTCGTCTATCTTGTAGTGTAATTGCAATTAATGAGTGTCGCTTGGCAGTGATACGTAGCTGCTTCTGATAGTCTGTATCCATAAAATCCGAGATTAGAAACACAACACTGTGCGGTTTTAAAACCTGATCGGCAAATATTAATGCTTCAGCTATGTTTGTGCCGGATTGACTCGGTTGAAAGCGGAGAATATCCCGAACAACACGCAGAACGTGTCTTTTACCTTTGCGTGGTGCGACAAAATGTTCAACTGTATCAGTGAAGCAGATTAAACCGACTTTATCGTTGTTTTTGATTGCTGAAAAAGCGAGCAGTGCAGCAATTTCTGCTGCAATCTCAGCTTTCGTTTCAGGTATACTTCCAAACGCAGTTGACGCGCTCATATCCACCAGCAACATCATCACCAACTCGCGTTCCTCAACATACTTTTTGACGTAAGCGTGCCCCATGCGTGCGGTGACATTCCAATCAATCGTCCGGATTTCATCACCTTCCTGATATTCTCTCACTTCATCAAATGTGATCCCCTGTCCTTTGAAAATGCTCTTATATTCACCCGCAAAGACGGTATTCACCAACCGATTTGTGAATATGTCAATACGTCGAATCTTTTTCAGGATTTCTTTTTCGTCCATACCATCTTCTATTAAGACAGATTTTAGTTGCTTAATTTTCTATACCACATTATATTATCAGAAAAGTAGCGATAAATCAACATCTTAATTTGAGTAAGTAAAACCTATGCAAAACGTATTTTTAGATGGAACTTCTATTGAAATCCACCGTGAAATCCAAACTGGGAATATCCGTCATGTCGTTTTCGATTTTGATGGGACAATCTCCCTTATTAGAGATGGGTGGCAGAACGTGATGGTGCCGATGATGGTTGAATTTCTCCAAACAGAAACTGATACAAATGAAACCAAAGAACAATTGGAATCTATTGTAGTTGAATTTGTTGACAGACTCACAGGGAAACAAACTATTTATCAGATGATTCAGTTAGGTGAGGAAATTGAGAAGCGAGGAGGAAAACCGAAGGATCCGCTTGCATATAAAGATGCGTACAATAATCGCTTACTACCTATTGTTGAGCAACGCATTTCAGGGCTCTCGGTAGGGAACTTATCTGCAGAGACGTTACGCGTTCCAATGGCACTTGAATTTCTTCAAAGCCTGCATGAATTGGGTGTTAAATGCTATCTCGCCAGCGGGACAGATGTAGAATTTGTCAAGAATGAAGCGGAACTTCTTGGTGTGGTGCAGTATTTTAGTGGCGGGATTTTTGGTGCATTGCGTGAATATAAGAAGTTCTCTAAAGCCATGGTTATACAGAAAATCCTTACAGACTTTAAACTGAGGGGTAGTGAACTGCTGATTATTGGCGATGGGTATGTAGAGATTGAGAATGCTAAAGCGGTGGGGGCAATTGCTGTAGGTGTTGCGTCTGTTGAAGATAATGTTTACAATATGAACGCCGATAAACGAGAACGACTCATTCGCGCTGGTGCTGACATCATTATCCCTGATTTTCGTGAGCGTGAACAACTTCTTGGATATTTATATAGCCAATAGCCATTATATTAACCCAAGTTGCTACCTATCGCCATAAAGTTGTTTTATATTGGTTGCGATGAT
>JAPPMR010000354.1 GCA_028818995.1 Candidatus Poribacteria bacterium
TGAATCGGTGTATGCCAGCACCTGTCAATCCTGAAAATCTACCGCCCATTATGCCGATCTATGAAATTGTTGAAGAGTTGAAGGAGCGTGTGACGGTGCGTGGTGAGATTGTGCAAGGACATCTCGCTGTCGGACAAGCGGTGGATATTGTCGGCAAAGGTGATCGAATAAAGACGAAGTGCCTTAATATCAAAGAGAATGAAGTCAGTGTAGAGTCTGAACCGGATTGGTTGTCTGTTGGTCAGGTGCTGTGTCCGCCTAAGACCCTAAAGGCACATTCTGAATTTACCGCTCTCATCTATCTGCTCACACAAGAAGAGAGCGGCACACATATTCCACTTATCGAAAACGATAAACCCGAAGTCCGTCTGTGGGGTGTTGATATACCTGCAAGTTTGCAACTTCCACCAGAATTATCAATTGTTACCCCTGGTGCGAATGCCCATGTTTCTCTTACCCTTGAACTGCCTATGGCAATGGAAACTGGCACAACATTTGAGGTGAAGAAAATGGGATCACGGATAGGACTCGGTGTTGTGACTTCGGTCATGTAATTCGCCTTTAAGCTTTCTACCGTGCAGTGGCAATTGCATCACATAGTGCAAGGTCACCGGTATACAAAGCCCGTCCAATAATCGCACCACTTGCACCAATCTTTTTCAATGCTTCCACATCAGTAAGCGACGTAACACCGCCTGAAGCGATGATGTCTGCAGACACGGCATTGACGATATCTGAAGTTGCTTCAGTATTTGGTCCTTTAAGCATACCATCACTTTTGATGTCGGTGTAAATAAGCGTCTGGACTCCAGCCATCTCTACCGCAAATTCAACCGCAGATTTCTGAGATACTTCTAACCACCCATGTGTAGCAACCATCCCGTCTTTCGCGTCAATACCGACAGCAATCTGTTCCCCATGTTTTTCGCAAGCCTGCTTCACCAAGCTCGGTTGTTTGAGTGCAGCCGTGCCTAAAATTGCGCGGTGCACACCTAACGCTAAAACGGCTTCTAACTGCTCCATATTTCTAATACCTCCGCCAAGCTGAACAGGAATGTCAAGCACCTTGACAATCTCACGTACAATATGTAGATTAGCCGATTCACCCTGAAACGCTCCATCTAAATCAACAAGATGTAGGTATTCTGCTCCTTCTGCTTGCCACTGCTTTGCCATATCCACAGGTGAATCTGAGAAAACAGTCTCCTGTTCCGCGATTCCCTGTACCAAATTTACACACTTGCCACCACGTAGGTCAATTGCTGGTAAAATTTGCACTGTTGTTCCTTTCCGTTATTCCTCTCGAAAAATACCAAGTAATTTCAATTGCACTATTGAGATTATAGCAATTATGATAAAAAGCACCCATCCGATTGTGGCTGCATAGCCGAGACGCATGAATTGAAATCCGTTTTTATAGAGATACATCACGATTGTAGAACCGGCATCAGCAGGTTCACCACCATTCGTTAAGATATAGGGCAGGTCAAAGAGTTGGAACGAACCAATCATAGATACGACAACCACAAAGGCAATAACCGGACGTAAAGAGGGGAGCGTGATATGAACAAACGACTGCCACCAATTCGCACCGTCGACTGCTGCGGCTTCATATAGTTCCTGCCGAATTCCTTGTAATCCCGCTAAAAAATAGATCATGTTGAATCCTGCCCACTGCCAAACACCTGTTAAAATTACGGCTGGCATAACATATTTACCCTCACTGAGCCAACCTATCTCTTTTCCAAAAAGAATAAATTCGTTGTTGATTAACCCTGCTCGTTGGTCAAAGATAAGATTGAAGATGATCGCAACAAATACACCAGCAACCAAAACAGGTGCGAAAAAGGCGAGTCTTAGAAAGTTCTTCCCTTTCACAAACTTTGAGTTGAGCAGAATAGCAAGGAGTAACGCTATCGGTAATTGGAGTATCAGCGTGCCAAGTGCGAAATATGTTGTATTCCATAGTGATTTCCAGAAAATTGGATCGCGAAACAGGTCTATAAAGTTACTGATACCGACAAAGATTCGACTCTGAAACCCGCGCATCTCATAAAAACTCATCACAAGCGATGAGATCAGAGGATACCCCATAAAGACGATAAAAAGGATATAAAACGGCGCAATAAAAAGATATGGGGCAATTTTCTGTTGTTGATGCCAAAAATTATATCTATTCCGTTCTGAATTCATCTATAATCCCTTCTCCCCAACGTTCTTGATCTTTTCCAATAATTGATCTGACCTTTTCAGCAAGTTCCGTCAAAGCCTGCCGTGGTGTCTGTTTTTCGGTAACAGCATTGAAAATTGCATCATTCAGCAAGTCTGCCGCTTCAGACCAATACGGATTCTGATACCGTGGTGGTAAATCGGGCGCCAGTCGAATAAACAAGTCTCCGAGTGGTTGCCCTCCCAAGTACGCATCCGGTTCTTTATAAATTGGGGCATCCCATGCATCTTTGAGGGGTGGAATAATCCGCGTCGTTTCATAGCGGTTAATCAATCCTGCTTTGTCGAAATAGGCAAATTTCAGGAGTTCCCATGCCAAGTCAGGGTTTTTGCACTGCTTTGTAATACCGATCATCGTACCGCCGCGTGTTGTGGTGCGCCTGCCACCTACTTCCCAGGCTGGCATCCCAATAGCCTTCCATTTGCCAGCCATCTGTGGCACTTGACTTTTAAGGATACCGACATACCAATCCGGTGCAAGCACAGAAAGTATTTTTCCGTCCTGCATTGCAGCAAAATTGCTCGGGTCGCCATGCCATGTCCCATAAACTGGCGTAGCGATTTCGTGTTCATTAAACAGGGATGTAAAAAACGCTAAGGTTTCAATTGCAACATCACTATCAATGACCACGTTCCCATCAACATCAAAAAATCCACCACTTCTTTGCAGCAGCAGGTTAAAATAGTCGCTTTCAGTCTTGTTATCTAACACAATTGCATATTGGTCAATCTCACCATCACCATCAAGATCGCGAGAGACTTTTTTACCAGCAGCAATGAAATCATCCCATGTTTCAATCTCGGTCATTTCAACGCCAGCTGCTTTAAAGAGGTCATCTCGGTACAGTAAAACAACGGGGTGTAAATCATGCGGGATACCAAATATCTTCCCCCGATAAGACCATGGCGTAAAACGACTTACGACCAATTTATCCATCCAACCTTCATTTTTTAAACGAGGACGCAGGTCAACAAAACCTACCTCATCAATAGCCCCTTTTAAAAAGCGACCAATAGATGTAATTTCTACTTCCACAACATCTGGTGCACCGAAATCAGATAGCAAAGCGGTGAGAAGTTTATCGTGCATCGTCCCACCATAATTGATGAGTTGCACGTTAACTTCTGGATGCTGTGCCTCAAAGATTGGTACACGGGCTTGATATTCTTCGTAATGGGTATTGGCAAAAATCCAAAATTCTATATTTTCACCCTTTTCTTCCGCAGGCGCAAAAATGAAGAAACAAGAGATAAGAAAAAGAACCAACATGACCATCGGCCCCTTGCCAAGTGGAAAATTTTCTACATCATAAGGAATACGCATAAAATGCCTCTTACATAAAATCTGACTAATTTGGAATTGGTAAATTTGACTTGACTTTTTCAAATTTTACCATTAAAATTTATCAAATCATGTGCATTTTATCAACTAAGAAATGAATGGAGGAGAACGTTATATGCCCACGTATGACTATAAGTGTCTTGAGTGTGATGTTCAGTTTGAAAAGTTTCAAGGTATTACGGCACCACCGCTTGAAGAATGCCCTGATTGTGGCGGTAAAGTGAAACGGCTCATCGGAGCTGGTGCAGGATTGATTTTCAAAGGCTCTGGCTTCTATGCTACCGACTACCGGAGTGAAGGATACAAAGAATCTGCTAAGAAAGATAAAAATTCAGCGTCAGAAAAAAGCGACTCAGCGTCAGAAAAAAGCGATAAGAGCGAAAAAAGTGAAAAAAAAGAGAAGAAAACTGACACAAGTAGCGAATCAAAAAGCAAGTCCAGCGACACTGACTAAATTATCAGAAATGTAGACTGTATTGGGTTGATTATTAGGAGACACTTTGCACAATCATAGCCACCACCATCATCACCAAGAAGGACATGCGCATAGCCATCAGACACACCTGCAGAAGAAATTTAAGGTTGCGGTAGTCGTTACATTTCTTGTTTTCCTTGGAGAAGTTATCGGAGGAATCTGGTCAGGAAGTCTCGCGTTGCTAAGCGACGCTGCACATGTGATGTCGGATACACTCTCACTTCTGATAAGTTGGTTGGCAATCTATCTATCAACCCGTCCTGCAACATCATCCCGCACTTTCGGTTACCATCGCGCTGAGGTTTTCGCCGCATTTCTCAACGGTGTGTCGCTTATCGGTATCTCCGGTTGGATTTTTTACGAAGCATACAACAGGTTCATTTCCCCTACTGAAATTAAGGTGACAGGTATGTTTGTTGTCGCATGTCTCGGCTTTGTTGCGAATCTATTTATCTTATGGCAACTGCACGGTGAAAGTCACGGCAACCTCAATGTGCGGAGTGCTGTGCTTCATGTGATAGGGGATACGCTTTCTTCTGTTGCTGTTGTCATAGGTGGTGTGATCATTCTTTGGACAGGATGGTATCCAATCGATGCGATCCTCAGCTTCCTCATCGGTGGGATTATTCTTTTCGGTGCTATAAATGTGACGAGAGAAGCGGTGCATATCCTGCTTGAGAATTCACCGCGAAATGCTGACGCACATACTGTGGCAGAACATCTCTGCAATTTAGACGCGGTCAAAGATGTACACGACATGCACATCTGGTCATTATGTTCCAATTATAATGCATTGAGCGCGCACATCGTCATTCACGAAAACACACCGCTGCCGCATGATCAAATTCTGCAACAGATTAACACCGAATTGAAACAACGTTTCGGTATTAACCACACAACCCTCCAACTTGAACAGGTTGCATGTACACAAGCAGGCAATCTGCTATGCAACGCACAACATTCCTAATGCTACCCATGTTCTTCTTTTAGACGGTGTGCTTTCCGAATCAGAGACGTATCTTTTGAAAATTTTTGTGTGGCTTGCACCAATCCATCTACATGTGAAACCATATCCCTTTCAACCTGCACAATGCGATTCATTAGATACGGTTGGTCACTTTTTTGTATAGCTTTTCGTATGATAGAGAGCAGATACATGTAGATTGTATCTGCTTCGCTCCCTTCAATAGCGATTGCTATGGCGAACGCCTCGTCTAATGTAATTCTGCCACTTTCTACCTTCAATTCGTGTGAGTCCAATGCATCTGTAATCTCTTGAATAGAAATATCGGGTAGTGGTGCAATTAGTGAAGAAGATTGTTCAGTGTCCTCAGCAGCTATAGGTGTGTCAATGCCGAACGCTTCTATACACAAAGCGCGTCCAAAATCCACAAGAATATAATGTTGCCACTCCTCCGTACTCATCCTCTCCCAAAATCGCGCTATCCGTTCATCAACATCCCCCAAAAGCAGCGCGAAAGAGGCGTACAATTTGGCTTGTCGCAGTTCAAGGTCTTGGCAAATATCAAAAAGTCCTTCTAATGTCAATGTTTCTCCTTGTAGTGATGTGAGATAATCTGAAGTTCGTTCCTCTAATTCCACTTAATATCATCAAAAGTTGTTGCAGTTGCGACCTGTTCTAAGAGAGCGTCAAGACGAGCGAGGCTTCGCATCCTTGAGATTTTATGGATAACCGTACCGGGAACAGTGCCGATGCGTAGATCAAGCAATTTTAACAGAAACTCCCGTTTGGCTTGTATCTCACCACGTTTCTCACCTTGTTCAATACCTTGTTCAATACCTTGTTCAATACCTTGTTCAATACCTTGT
>JAPPMR010000149.1 GCA_028818995.1 Candidatus Poribacteria bacterium
ACGTGATGCCGACACTACTCCATCTTGCAGGCGTTGATATTCCAGATACAGTTGATGGCATGCCCATGGTAGGCGACACAAAACGTGAATGGTTATACGGCGAAGTCGGTGCAGATGGTAGTGGCACCCGAATGATCCATGAAGGACGCTATAAACTTATCTACTACGCCACCGGAAACTACCGACAACTCTTTGATTTGGAAGAGGATCCGAGAGAGTTAAATGACCTATCCGATTCGTCCGCGCATGCTGAAGTCCTTGATCGGTTGACGAACCTTCTAATTGGTGAACTCTATGGCGGCGATGAAAAATGGGTGCAAGAGAATGTACTCGTTGGATTGCCTGATAAAGAGTACCGTCCATCTGCGAATCGTAGTTTATCTGGACAGCGCGGGCTTCATTGGCCACAGTCTCCGTCTACTGGACGTTGAATGTCCTTACTATAATGTGGTATTATTTTGCAAGAGTTGATTAAAAAAGTAACACTCCGCTTTGGAGATGAATAATGAATTTCAGTGACGAAGAAATCAAACGCCATATACGTTTAGGTGAAGATAGCCACTGGGAATTCAAGGAAATTAGGTTCGTAGGAGACGAGCCCAAAGAACCTCGTCGCGCTGAATTAGCAGACGAATTCGCTGCATTTGCCAATACGGATGGTGGTGTGGTTTTATGCGGCGTGACCGATAGTGGTGATGTTCAAGGCATGTCGCGCGAGCAGATGAATGAATTGGAAATGTTCTTGGTACAGATTTGCACCGACACGATTAAGCCTCCGATTCGTCCTACTATACTTCGTAGGGAAATAGAACAAGGGAAACCGTTTCTTCTTATTCAAATACCACAGGGGCATACACAACACGATAGTCCTGGAGGCAGCTACCATCGAGTTGGTAGCTCAAAACGCAAAATGACGGGTGATGAACGTCTACGTCTTGCACAGCGACGTGGACAGACACGTTACCTTGGGTACGACAAACAACCTGTACCTGGCACAGGTTTTGGATCATTGGACGAATCCCTCTGGAAACCTTTATTGAGTGCAGAAGGTGCTGCTGTCCCCGAGTTGGCACTGGAGAAGATGGGACTTCTCACTAACGATGAAAACGGCACAACACGAGCAACCGTAGCAGGAGTTCTATTGTGCACACCTTCTCCAGAAGAATGGCTCCCTAACGCTTGTATCTCCGCAACCTGTTACCGAGGCAAAGACCGCGCATCTGGACAGATAGATGCCCAGACAATTACTGGTCCCCTGAACCGACAAATTGCTGAGGCAGTGGCTTTCGCGGTTCGTAACATGCGCGTCGGGGCTTTCAAAAACCCAGCGCGAACTGATCTGCCACAATATAGTGAAAGAGCACTGTTTGAAGCAATTGTCAATGCTGTTGTACACCGCGACTACGCTATTCACGGCAGCAAAATTCGGATATCAATGTTTGCAGATCGTATTGAAATTATCTCTCCCGGAGGTTTGCCAAACAACCTAACGATTGATAGCATGGATGTTCGCCAATCAACACGAAACGAAGCACTCGCCTCAATGTTCGGCAGAATGTCTGTTGAAAATGTCCTCGGATCGGATGAACGACAATTCTTTATGGAACGCCGTGGAGACGGGGTACCAATCATATTTCGCGAAACAGAAGCATTAAGTGGAGAATTGCCCAAATATCAACTTATTGACGATTCAGAACTTATTCTCACAATTCCGGCAGCGGACACAAATGTGGCACCATCGACTGCAATTATCCGCTGTCACCACGAAGGTTCTGCCTTATCAGGAATTGAGTTGTTGACACTGTTTCCAAATAAAACATGGAAACATATAACCACCGATGAAAATGGAGAAGCACAGATTGATCTGCACATGACGCACCTTCCGATGAAGGTGTTCGCAGCGGCTCTCGGTTATGCTGCGCACGTTGAAAATGCCTGGGTGCCAGCAAAAGGAGGACTTGCAATTGAAATGCAGAGTCTTCAAGGTGGAGGTTCAGTAATTTTTCCCGAAGCAACGGGAAGCATTCCAAGTTTATCTGGGTCTTTGAATCCGATACGCGATACTAAAGACCGCACCTATTTATATGCTTCCAACATTGCTATTAACAAAGGCAAACCACAGCCAGTCCATTTCATTCTCGGCGAAAATTTACATCTCACCGATGCTCACGGAACAGAATTAACAGTGCGTATCGTTGAGATTATTGGCAAATCAGTCCTACTGGAATATCGCTCATGCATCAAGTAAAACAAAATGACAGTGAAAGATTCGTTTCATACATCCTTGACAAAATCACTCAAATCCGTTACACTAAAACTATAAAACCTCCGCATTTAAATGCGGAATATCTATGAGGGAGAATAATGTTAGCAGAAATACGTCACAGAGAAGGTGTTATTATTATCCGTCCCACTGGTCGCATGATCGGTGCAGCAAATGTTGAAATTAGACAGCAAATTCATGAAGAGCTTGAGGAGCACTTCGATTCACCAAAGGTCATCTTTAACCTTGAGGAAGTTACCCGAATGGATAGTAGCGGCTTAGGAACACTCGTTTCCGTGCACGTCACTATCACGCGCAAGGGGGGACGCACCGCACTCGTCAACGCAGGCGCGCATATCAGAAACCTACTCGTCCTTGGAAGGTTAGCAACCGTTTTTGAGAATTACGACAGTGAAGAGGAAGCAATCCTTGAACTGAGTGCAGACAAGAGTGAATAATCACTCTATCTTGAATTGCAATCAGTAACTGAAGTGTAATTACTCAAATACGATACGAAGGAGATCTATGGCAAATCAGAACAACCTAACGCTAACCGTTGATGCAGGTTTTCATGATCGGGAGGGATGCCCTGTTGTCGTTAATGTTGACCATCCCGAAATTAGCAAATTTTCTGACAAAGATGTCATCCTAACGGATTCAGAGAGCGGAAATGTTATCTCTGCGCAATGCTACACGAATGCTGATAGCACATCTACTACTTTAGCGTGGATACTCGACGGTCTCGCCGCGGGTGCTTCCCGTACTTATACGCTTTCAGAAGGAACCGTTGATGGTGAGGCAGGTGTTGAATTAAAAGAAGTGTCTGAAACAATTGACATTACGCTCAACGGCAGACCTTTCACAACGTTTCGCTACGGAAAATCGCAGTATCGCCCCTATTTCTTTCCAGTATTGGGACCAAATGGATGTGAAGTGACACGCGGTGAAACAAGCGAAATCTCAAAAGATCACGTTCATCACCGTTCACTCTACGTCGCTTACGGTGAAGTCAATGATATTGACTTATGGGGTGAAGGTAGCAATTCGGGAAGAGTTGTTCATCAAAATTTCACACAAAAACATGGTGGTGCCGTTGTCAGTAGAATTTATACCGACAACAACTGGGAAACAAAAGATGGTGAATTATTGATGACCGATAAGCAGAATTTTCGTATCTACAATCTACCTGAAGATAGCGCTGTTGTTGACCTTGATTTAAGTTTTATCGCCTCTGCTGGTGATGTTCATTTTGGCGACACCAAAGAGGGCGGCATCATGTCAATTCGGGTGCATCCATCGATGAACGCGTCAGATGGTGGAAAGATCGAAAACGCTTTTGGAGGCATCAACGAGGGTGAAACTTGGGGTAAACGTGCCAATTGGTGCGACTATTCCGGTGTCGTTGATGGCACGCCAGTTGGACTCGCTGTATTTGATCACATTGTGAATCCGCGGTATCCGACATATTGGCATGTTCGCAACTACGGCTTAATGGGAAGCAACATTTTTGGCAGTGGCACCTTTGAACGTGACCCATCCAAAGATGGTGCCTACACGCTAAAACAGGGCAAAGAGATGCACTTCCAATTCCGCGTGCTTATTCATGCTGGCGATGCCACTGTTGGCAAAGTAGCACAAAAGTATCATGATTTTATCAACCCTCCAACTGTTGAAATTTCCTAAAAATATGTGAACATTTGTTTATAGACGCACATTTCCATAGTCTGTAGGCGCGCTTTGTAAGCGCGCTGTTATATAGTATCTAAAATTGGTTTGACAATAAATTTAATCACATACCATAGGAACAATGCGTCTACAAAGGAGACCGATATATGGCAATACCAACTATTCATGTGGGCTGCACACATTTCGCACACGGACGCTTACAAGCACAAGTCAATTCACACGGATTTGAACCTGTTGCGTGCGTAGACATCAACCTTGAAGCTGCAAAAAAAGGCGTTGAATCAATAAATAACGCTCCTGAAGGTTTGTCAGAACGTATCTATACAACAATAACCGAAGCAAAAGAGAAGCACGACGCAGAAGCATGCCTTATCTATGCGTCAACAACAGTTCATGCAGAACTCATCGTTGAAAGTTTGAATCTCGGCATGCACACGCTCTGTGTGAAACCGATTGCGACAACACAAGCAGAATTCCACGACATCATCAAAGCACATAAAGCAAACCCTGGGACAATATTGGTGCAGGGACAAAACAAACGCTGGAATCCTGCAGCTGCAAAGATGCGGGAATGGCTCCGAGAAGAAGGCGGCATCGGTGAAATGTTGGGTGGCGAATGTCGATTCTGGATACGCCAAAATCTATTTACCGGCCCCGATTCTCGCCAACCCGATGCTTACGTTGATGGACTCTACTTCCACGCAGGTTGTAGCCATCAACTTGACCAGCTTGTTGGAGCGAAAGGGCTTCCGAAGTACGTTACAGCGCAGGTGCATAACCGTCGCGACCCAGCATTAGGACAGATAGAAGCATGGGGCACTGCAGGTGGAAACGCCTTGATGGAATACGACAACGGCGCACCGTTCACGTATGCCGGCACCCGCGCAGGACACATGGGAGCTTACGGATGGAGCGGAAGTTGGACATTCCACGGTGAAGAGGGAGACCTACGCCGCGATGGTGGACATCTGCAACTTTTCCGAACAGGACAAGAAATCGAAAACCTTACACTTCAAGACCTCCACGGCGGATTGATTGAAGACGACAGACTCCAATTTGACGCTTTTGCTGAAGCAATCACCACCGGTAAAGACCGTGAGTGGATTCAGGATAGCACACTCGGCACATGGATATTGATGGAAGCATGCAACGAATCTGCGCGTACGCACGAACGCGTTGATGTTGAAGCGTTTGCGCAAAAGATGCTTGCTTGAGTCTAAATAGGAGTTCTGATGAAGTTTTTTAAATTGCTTTTTCTTGCCTCACTTTCTGCGATAATAATACTGACCGGGTGTGAAAGGCGACTTGTTTCACCGATAGACCCTACTGGTCCATCGCAAACTACTGCACAATTGGCGCAAAGCGCACTGTCGGACCTTGCGGACACCGCTGCTGAGCGGGGATTTGCCGACCTTGCTAACGCGGCAAGTGAAGTCGCAGAAGTCGTAGCAATGAAAACAGGAACAATAGCAGAACCCGCACCGGCATTCTTGAAACTTGCTCTTGAAGCAAGTGCTTTGGAACGAGGATTTGCTCAAACAGCATGCGGAATAGAATTACGACAATTTGCTATAGCATCGGTGCAGACAGCAAAAATACACGTAACGGAAATCACAGGGTATGAGTTCTACGGAAGGTCGGAACTGCGCGCCTTATCGGCAATCTATCCTCCCGAAGAACCGAGTGGAATGGATCAAGCATTACAGAACCTTGCTCAAGAGGCATTGAAGACGGAAGCAACATTGCAGCGGTTGCCTACTCAAAATTCTTTCATTCCCTTCGCTTTCGGATATGGGATAGGTATTGATGTGTACGCAAACTATGATCATTATTACGTTGATTGTCCGCCGCATGAAGAACCCGGTATAATATACATACAGTATGACGTAAAAATTCGACCAGCAATAGAAAC
>JAPPMR010000542.1 GCA_028818995.1 Candidatus Poribacteria bacterium
ACTTAGGATCTATTGGGGTTACGCCTCGTGAGGGTTCAAGTCCCTCCTCGCCCACTACATCTCATATCACGGAAGTTCCGTAATATGAGATGGCCTCGTCTCACCACTATTAGGAAATGAGGTTGAGACAAAATATAGCACAAAACACACCTTTTTGTCGGTTGATAGGGAGATTCTAACTTGAGAGTTGAAGTCGAAACGTTAGATAGCACGCAAGTTAAATTAGAGATTGAGGTCCCCGCTGAAGAAGTAGACGAAGCGTTAGAAGAAGCTTACAAAGCGTTGCGTGCCTATGTGTCGCTGCCAGGTTTCAGAAAAGGACGAGTCCCTTTACCCATACTTAAGTCTCGATTCCCAGAACACATCAATGCTGAAGTCGTGAAACAACTTGTGTTCCCCGCTTACGAAGATGCATTGTATAATAAACAACTTGTCCCCCTCGCGCAACCAACTTTTGACCCACCCTTAGATCAGTTAAAGGTTGCCGAAAATCAACCCCTCGTTTTCACTGCCACTGTCAATGTAAAACCGACTTTTGAGATTCCGGATTACGAAGAAATCGAGGCAGACAAAACACCAATCAATGTCCCACGTGAGGATGTAGAGACTCATATTAAACGATTACAATTGCAATCGGCAACTTTTGAACCAATTGAAGAAGATCGACCCGTCCAAGAATCAGACTGTGTACGGATAGATTGGACATGCACCTTAGACGGTGAGGAGCTTGAAAACGAATCTGCACAGGATATTGATGTTGACTTAACATCGGAGGACCTTGATGCTGAGCTCGTAGCAGGTCTTATTGAAATGCGCGTTGGAGAAACAAAAACGATTGAGGTAAACTTTGATACGACACACAGCGTAGACGCATTCGCTGGAAAACAAGTGACATACAATGTAACACTCCATGCTATCACACAAAAACACTTGCCAGAACTCGACGATGAATTTGCCAAAGACCTCGGTTATGAAACCTACAATCAGCTGCACGGTGTCATCTGGAACAATCTCGTTGAAGAGGAACGCATTTTACAGATTGATAAGCAAAAAACAGAAATATTAGAGCAACTTATTGAAAAGACAAATATAACGATCCCTGATGAATTGGTTGAACAATATGTACAACAAGCTTTACAAAATGTAAAAAAGCAGTTAAACACGCAACAACAGACTCCTGAAGAAGCAGGGATTAACTTGGAAACCTTGCCTGAGGAATTAAGACGAGATGTAATTCAGCAAACAAAACAGAATTGGATTTTCGATGAGATAGCCGAAGACGAAAGTATTTACGTGAGTGACGATGAATTGGAGTGGGAGATTCGTCGTGCTGCAGAACAACAGAACCGAGATGCCCAAAAATACGCCGACCTGCTAAAGGCGAGCAATCGTCTGGAGGATTTCAGAGTCCAACTCCAGCATGAAAAAATCTATCAGTTTTTAATTCAAGAAGCATCTGCGAAAAAATCATTGATTATTACCGGATAGTTCAAAAAAACTGATTGTTTGCACATATTGAGACCCCATTTTCAGTTTTATTATTTCACTTCATAAAATAATAAATTGCTCACAACTTATAAATTTTAATCTAAGAAGAAACAACATACATCGCCTAACGGACACGAAAATGAATCTTGTACCCTTTGTTGTTGAACAAACAAACCGAGGTGAACGGTCCTACGACATCTATTCCCGGTTGCTTGAAGACCGAATTATCATGATCGGTTCTACAATTGATGATGATACGATAGCAAATCTGATTACGGCGCAGATGCTTTTTCTTGAAGGAAAAGACCCAGATGCGGATATTGTCCTTTATCTGAATACACCAGGCGGTTCGGTTTCAGCGGGATTAGCAATTTATGACACCATGCAGTATATCAAGGCAGATGTTCAAACGTGGTGTTTAGGACGAGCATATAGCATGGGGGCTGTCCTACTGGCAGCTGGAACTCCCGGTAAACGATATGCATTACCACATGCCAAAGCACTGATTCATCAACCTATGGCAGGTGGTATTGGGGGACAAGCAGCCGATATCAGCATCCATGCAAACGAAATTTTACGAGAACGGGAACGCCTTTATTCTATTTTAGCACAACACACTGGACAGAGTTTTGAAAAGATCGAAACAGATGCCGATCGAGATTTCTATATGACAGCACAAGAAGCCCTTGAATACGGTATCGTTGATACAGTCGTTGCCCACCGCCAGTAGACACAGATGAACGACATGTCTCCACTTCAAGTATCAAATGACATGTCTATCTGATTAACAAATGAATCTTGCTTAACAAGTCGGAGGAAACAATGTCAGAATCCATTGACGGTAGAGTGTATTGCTCATTCTGTAATAGAGAAAGCAGCCAAGTGAATCGACTCCTTCAGGGAGTTGAGGCGTATATCTGCGACGTGTGCGTTGACTATTGTAATAAAAAACTCGCTCAGATAAATCCTACTGCGCCAGATTTACCAGAACCGCCTCCCAACGCTGAAGACACGAACGAGGAAGACGTTGAACCTCCTGTACTACTCCTTGAACCGTCTGAGATTAAAGCGAAACTTGATGAATACGTAATCGGACAAGAACACGCCAAAAAAATACTTTCTGTCGCTGTTTATACACATTATAAACGCTTACAGCATGAGAACACAGACGATGTTGAATTAGATAAAAGTAACATTCTGTTAATAGGCCCTACTGGAACAGGAAAAACACTGCTTGCACAAACCCTCGCGCGGGTTTTAAACGTCCCCTTTGCTATTGCCGATGCGACTACCGTCACGGAAGCGGGTTATGTGGGCGAAGACGTAGAAAACATCATCCTGAAACTTGTTCAAGCAGCAGACGGGAACATCAAACGTGCCCAACACGGTATTATCTATATAGACGAAATAGACAAAATCACCCGCAAATCCGAAAACCCATCTATCACTCGCGACGTTTCTGGTGAGGGTGTACAGCAGGCACTTCTTAAAATATTAGAAGGTACCGTTGCTAACGTTCCACCCCGCGGTGGAAGAAAACACCCGCATCAAGAAATGTTAGAAGTTGATACTAAAAATGTTCTTTTCATCTGTGGTGGAACTTTTATCGGATTAGAAAATCTTATTAAAAACAGATTAGGAAAACAGAGCATTGGATTTGGTTCAGAAATTAAATCTAAACAGAAACAGAAGATACACGAAATTCTTGAGCATACTACTGCAAAAGACCTAATCAAGTACGGTTTTATCCCAGAACTGATTGGGAGGTTACCTATTGTTGCAAACCTCCATGAATTAGATGAACCTGCCTTGATTAGAATTCTTACTGAACCGAAAAACGCACTTGTCAAACAATATCGGCAACTTTTAGCGTATGAAGGTGTGCAATTCAATGTGACCGATGATGCACTCTCCGCAATTGCACATCAGGTCATTGAACGCGAAACTGGTGCACGCGGCTTACGGGCAGTCATGGAAAAAATTATGCTGGAAACCATGTACCAGATACCTTCGCTTTCCGAAGTACACGCGTGTCAAATAACTGAAGATAGCGTTTTAGGGAAGGGTTCCCCTGAATTAATTAACACTGCGTCTGAGGCACTTAAAACTGCGTAAAGGAGCAAACCATGAACCAAGAAGCTGAAAGACTCGAGGACGATTCGGCAGTTCTTTTGCCGGTTATCTCTCTGCCACCACATTTTGAGACTTTTTTTCCAAAAACTAAAGCTGTTGTTGACCAAAGGTTGATGGATTGGACACCGCTAACCATCGCACGCAAAATGGGTGTTCTTGCCGCACGCGCGGCGCTCAACACAAATTGGAAAGTCTTGCTCCTTCATCAAAAAACTGAACTTGAGGAAGAAGCGGAACCTGAACCCAAGGACCTTCATACCGTCGGAATTGTAGCGAAAATCGTTGAACCTTATGACCCAGAAGATGGAACGCTTCGTATCGCAATAGAAACATCTGCACGGGCAATAGTTGCACACTGCACACAAGTTGATGGTTATCTACAGGCTGCAGTTAAAATCGTTTCCGAACTCACTGGTGTAGGAGATGCCGCTACAGCGCTCATAAAAGAGGCAAAAAGCGAATTTCGAAAGTATGCTAAGGCACATCCAAAACGTATTCTTCCTGATGCAGAAAGATACATACGCGATTTAGTAGAACCTGGTATTCTTGCAGATAACATCGCTCGCTTTGTGGACCTACCTGCTCCCAAACGCCAAGAGATACTTGAAGAACTAAACCCTATCAAGCGTCTTAATCTTGTCATCGCACTTCTTGACGCTGATCTGGACCTGCTTGACCTGAAAGAAGAAATTCACAATGAAGTTCGTGAATCTGTTCAAAAAACCCATCGTGAATTTTTCCTTCAAGAGCAGATGAAAGCTATTCAGCGGGAACTCGGCCGCGGAGATGAAATTGATGAAATTGATGACTTACGCGAACAAGTCAAAAATGCTGGAATGACTGAAGAGGCAGAGAAGAAGGCGCTTAAGGAAATTGACCGTCTCGCTCAAATACCGCCTATGTCCGCAGAGTCTGGGGTTATCCGCAACTATGTCGATTGGCTCCTCGCCGTTCCATGGAAAGATCGCACCGAAAATTCCATTGAGATTGATCAAGCAGAAAATATCCTCAACGAAGACCATTACGGGTTAGATAAACCTAAATCAAATGTCTTAGAATACCTTGCGGTACTGAAATTGGTTGAACAGCTAAAAGGACCTATTCTCTGTTTAGTCGGTCCCCCAGGCGTTGGCAAAACATCATTAGGGAAATCTATAGCACGTGCAACCGGCAGAAAATTTGTCCGAATGTCCCTGGGCGGCGTGCGCGATGAAGCAGAGATACGTGGGCACCGTCGAACCTATATCGGGGCTATCCCAGGTCGCATTATTCAAGGATTACGTGATGTGAAGGTAAAGAATCCGCTCTTCCTGCTTGATGAAATTGATAAACTCAGTTCGGATTGGCGTGGCGATCCCGCATCAGCACTCCTTGAAGTGCTTGACCCTGAACAGAATGAAACCTTTAGAGATCATTACTTAGATGTTGAGTTTGACCTATCGGATGTGATGTTCGTTACGACTGCTAATACGCGTATTACGATACCACCCGCGCTTGAAGATCGAATGGAAGTCATTGAACTACCCGGATATACCGATTTTGAGAAACACAAAATCGCAACATTCCATCCAAACGGACTTATTCCAAAACAGTTGAAAGCCCACGGTCTGAAGGAAGAAAATATCACATTTGCGGATTCTGCTATTTTCGACATAGTCCACAAATACACCCGTGAAGCAGGTGTGCGAAATCTGGAACGCAGTATTACCAGTGTCTGCCGTAAAATTGCGAAGCAAATCGTAACTGACGACACGCCGGATCTGAAGGTTAAAGTCACCGCTCTCAATCTAAATGACTACCTCGGACCACCGAAATTTACGCGCACTAAAGCGCAAGAACATGATGAAGTCGGTGTTTCAACAGGAATGGTCTGGACACAAGTCGGTGGTGATATTGTCTCCGTTGAAGCAACCCTCATGCCAGGTGAAGGGAAACTGGATATGACAGGACAACTCCAAGAGGTGATGCGGGAATCTGTCCAAACAGCCGTAGCCTATCTCCGATCGCGAGCTGAACATTTTGAAATCCCTAAAGATACATTTGAGAAACGTGATATTCATATCCATATTCCTGAAGGAGCAGTGCCTAAAGATGGCCCTTCAGCAGGAATCACTGTCGCAACAGCAATTCTCAGTGCTATAACAGGGAAAAAAGTACGGAAAGATGTCGCAATGACCGGTGAAATTACCCTCCGAGGACATGTCCTCCCTATCGGTGGGCTTAAAGAAAAATCA
>JAPPMR010000007.1 GCA_028818995.1 Candidatus Poribacteria bacterium
TTGCTTTGTCCTGCAGATAAAGAGGGCGGCAAGCCAATCTCTTATTGGAACGCAGACCCGAAAATGCCTGTGAGTTATGGGTATGAGTTTCTTCTTAAAAACCGAGAGAAGAAAAATGAAACCCGTTTTGTGTATGGCGACAACATACCGCTTGTCCGATGTCTACATCACATCAACCCGGATAAACCCTCTAAAGAAGGTCTGAACTTGAGTTTTTCCTTGAAAATTTACAAGTCAGATTATAATTGGAGCGACGAAGATATACACGGTAGTCCCGAAGCCGCTATTGCTGCCTTTGAAAACTCGCTTGCGCAATATGCGGATGATCGGCGGTTCTTTGATCTTTACCCACGGCTTGTCGTACTCTACACCAAGGTCGGAAACGAAAAATCAGCGGATGTCCTGATTGAACGTTTCAAGTCACCAGGCATGATACCAGACAATAAGGGGTACCGCTCAGTGTTCGGGAAACTTAGGCGCGCGGGCCTCTATAAGGAGCTGCTTGAGATTTTTAAGGTAGCTGAGCAGCGGCAGCCCGACGAGGGGGTTATCCTCTTTCGCCTTGCCCACATTTATGAAAAATTGGGCAATACTAAACTCGCCGAAGTCTACTATCGGAAGTCTGATCCCAAATATGAATTGTGGGGAAAATTGGTGCCAGACTTCTCTGCGACTGACCTTGATGGCAAACCGATTTCGTTGAAGCAATATCGTGGAAAAGTCGTCTTGCTTGACTTTTGGGGAGTCTGGTGTGGTCCCTGCATTGACGAAATTCCCAATCTCAAAAAAGTCTATGATACCTATAAGGATCAGGGATTTGACATTATCGGTGTTAGTCTTGACGATAAGGAAGCGGTACTGCGGGACTATATTAAAGAGAACAACATCCAATGGCGGCAGATTTACAGTGGCAAAAGGTGGGTGGAGGATCCACTTGCAGAGCAGTTTAAAATTACGAGTGTTCCATCACAGTGGCTTATTGATAGAGATGGCAAATTAATTACGCATAAAGCCAGAGGTGAAAAGTTGGAACAACTCGTAGTGGATGCCCTCAAGAATAAAGCCGAGAGTAAGTGACCGAATCTGTCAAAGAAAACGCTAAATGTATGTGGGAAATCTATGCCCGCATACATTAAATGAATTTTGCAATCTTTTCGGGTATAAAGTGTCTCAATAATTGTAAGCTTAACTATAAAAGGACACAAATGGAGAAAAAAATGAAACGACTTTTGATACTTTTTCTTGTGGTCGGTATAATTCTAAGTTTCGTAGCAATCTCATTAGAAAGTATACCTGTTCAAGAAACGTCCGAACAGCCGCAGAAAA
The DNA here is from genome assembly GCA_028818995.1 of Candidatus Poribacteria bacterium. Next base: position 1,327 of record JAPPMR010000007.1, read on the forward strand.
TTAAAATATTACTTGATATCGCAGGTGAAAATGATCTTAAACCATTGGTTACAGAATATTTGCTTAAAGCATTTAGAAAAACAGAAAATATAAGTGTCGTTTTGGATATTGAAGAAGGCGTATCTTATGTAATATCCGTTGTTGTTGTGGAAGCACGCGCCGGAGAAAAGATGCAAAAAACCGATAATATCGCCGCTTGTATTCAGTATCTCGATTATTTTGACAATAGTATACTCAAACCGGATGTTGCTGTTTCAAATTGGGAACGCGTTAACAATCTCACAGAAAACTTGATTGAACATTCTCGAACAGGTCTATATCTATTTTCTAAAAACGAATTGGAAAAAATGACAAACGGTGTTGTCTCCAAATTCCATGAACTGTTTTTAGAAAAAGATGAATAAAATGAAAAAACCACTTGCTTTTAGGCGCGCTTTGCAAACGCATATCAGTGGTTTCTCAATAGATATAGATTTCGTCCAATGAAATTTGTTGCAAACTTTTTGGTGAATTATAAAAATAAATATACACCTTCACCCCTCTGCTGGCGAGGTTTCCTAACCTCGCTGGTGCAAAGTGTATAAATAATTCTAAAATCTACCATAAATAAAGGAAGGAAGGAAACATCAATGAAAGCAAGTTTACTCTTTGGCATTGCGTTTAGTTTGGCTGGTTGTGCTATTTCTCCTGGTACGGAAGTGCCTACCCAAAAACCAGGTGAAGCCACTGTTAAAGCACAGAACCAGAAGAATATTGACATTTGTACCCAAAATTTGATTGCTATTGGAAAGGCGATTAAAACCTATCAGAAAGAACACGGGGATTTACCAGAGTGGCTTTCGGAACTTTATCCAAAATACTTGCCAGATGCAAACCTCTTGCTCTGTCCAGCAGATGAAGGCGGAGGTAAGTCAATTTTCACGTCTAACGTAGACCCGAAAATGCCTGTGAGTTATGGCTATCAGTTTCATCCTGAATACCGAAAGGAGAAAACGGAACAGCGCGAAGTGTATGGTGATGCCATGCCACTCGTGCGTTGTCGACAACATGCGGATCAACCCTTTGACTGCCTAAACTTGAGCTTTGACTTTAGGGTATATACCTCATCGCATGTTTGGGAATCTAAACTTGAAGAAATATACGGTAGCCCTGAAGCAGCTATTACTGCACTTGAACGCTACCCGGATGATCCGAGTTTCTCTGATTTCTACTTACGGCTTTTCAGACTCTACATCAAAGTTGGACGTGAGAAAGATGCCGAAAGTCTCATCAACCGTTTCAAGTCAGTCATGAATCCAGAAGACATTGAGAGTTATCGTACGCTGTTCAGTATGCTTGACTCAATGGAACGTTATGAGGATTTGTTGGAGATTTTTAAGGAGGCTGAGCAGCAACATCCGGACGCGGAACCAATTCTCTGGAGACTTGGCCACATTCACAGGAAATTGGGGAACATTCAACTCGCCGATATTTATGATCGGAAGGCTGATCCAAAATATGAATTGTGGGGAAAACCTGTGACAGATTTTTCTACAACAGACCTTGATGGGAATCCAATTTCGCTTCAGCAATATCGCGGAAAAGTTGTTCTGCTTGGCTTTTGGGAAACAGGGTGTGGTTTTTGCATTAAAGAAATTCCCAATCTGAAAAATGTCTACGATACTTACAAGGATATGGGGTTTGACATCATAGGTGTTAGTCTTGATGATGAAACGGAACTGCGGGATTATATTAAAGAGAACAACATCCAGTGGCGGCAGATTTGCAGCGGTGAAAGAGGGAAAAATGATCCACTCGTACAGCAGTATAAAATCACTGGTGTGCCTGAACAGTGGCTTATTGACAGAGATGGCAAATTAATCACGCATAAAGCCAGAGGAGAGGCGTTAGAAGGTCTCGTTGTGGAAGCACTCAAAGGCGAACCCGAAAACCGATAGAACGATTGACAAGGCGCGGTTTCAAACCGCGCCTACATAGAAGCGAAACATTTCCCTTGACACCCCGCCTAAAAATCCGTATAATATTACACATCACAAACACCATTGAAAATGTGGAACTCCGATGTCCTCTCGTAGACAGTCGCGCATCGTCGCGATGCAAATGTTATATCAGATTCACCTCACCGCAGAGCCGATACAACTCGTTATGGAAAAGTTCTGGCAGAGCCAAGATATATCAACAGAACTTAGACCGTTCGCTCTGCAACTCGTTGAAGGCACCACTTCAAATCTTGAAACGATTGATGCGGAGCTCCAAGCAACCTCCAAAAATTGGCGACTTCACCGAATGCCCATTGTAGACCTATCTATTTTGCGGATCGCAACGTATGAAATCCTGTATATCGACGAAATTGACGCTGCAACGTCGATCAATGAAGCGGTAGAAATTGCCAAATCTTACAGCACCCCAAATTCCCCGAAGTTTATCAATGGCATTCTTGATAACATCCGTAAAAAACATGAGGAGCTGCAATAGACTTGATCCATCCAGATTTGAAGTCTTACCTTCAGTAGTCGGGGCATATCTAAATCACATCTAAAAAAATAATGTTAAAACTAAAAATTCTAACGTTCTGTATTCTATTGCTAATCCCATTGAGTCTTAACGCTGCAGAAGAGTTCAAATTTGTTGGTGAATTCGGTGGAAAAGGGGAAGGAGAAGCACAATTCGCAAAAAACTTGTTCATGGCGTTCGGACCTGACGGAGCAGTTTACATCACAGATACGGATAACTTCAAAATTCATAAGTTCACTCAAACAGGAGAGTTTGCTTTTGACATTGAGGTGACAGATTCTTTGACGTTTCGATTCATAAAACCTACTGCTATTACCATCGGAACTGACAACTCCATCTATGTGATGGATTGGATGCTACAGCACATTTCAGGAACAGACAATCCGAAAATCTTCAACTACGGTCCTTGTGTCCATAAATTCGATGCAAATGGACAATTTGTCGCAAGTTTTCCGATACAGGATTTCAGTAAAAGGCTCGATAACCTTGGAGCTGCTGCACCCGGTCTGGATAGTGAAGGTAAATACGCACTCATTATTCCACATGGTGACACAAAGCGAAAATTCTTACTCACTATTGATGCCCAGAATAATCTCTATGTTTATGATGATGGTTTAATTTACAAACTGGATTCAAACGGTAAACCGATTGATAGTTACGCCATTGCACAACCGGGTGCTGGACAAGCAATTCATCCGGCTGATATGGCTGTGGACAAAGCGGGAAACCTCTATATTGTTGATGAAAAAGGACATCGGGTAACGAAATACAGTTCGGAAGGAAAATTTCTACTCGCCTTCGGTGAATATGGAGATGCAGGTGGACAATTTATCGCACCATTGCGCATCACCGCCCTAAAAGATGGAACGCTCCTTGTTGCGGATAAAGCAAAGTATTTAAAAGATTTTCTCTCTACACTTCCAAAGCGGCTTGACGATCCCACCCCACGTTATGATGGTTATGTAAAATCGTTTAGGTATCGGCTACGCAGAATCCAACGATTTACTACTGATGGTGCGTATATCCAAAAGTTGCTTGTTCCATTTCAACGAGAGGCTGAAACAGATGTCGCACTTCAACTCAAAGGAATTGATACAAACGGGAACTTATATTATCTCAATCCAACAACGTTACGGTTTAGAAAGTATGCCCCAACTAAATCCCTGTTTTCTTCAATGTTTCAAACCGAGTTGAAACTCAGTTATACGCGTGATCTACACGATATCGAAATTGACAACCAGGATGATCTGGATGCGGATTTATACACTAAATCTGATTTTGATGAGCAGATAATTCAGGATTCGGCAGGTGCGAATTTAACTTTCTCTTATGATTTCAATGAGGACTATCGACTTGCGCTGTCTAACCGACTCAGGTTTATTCGGATGACGGATACGAGTTATTACCGTGCTCAGGATTTTGAGGATTTCCGTGGCACTTTCAATCCAGATGATAGAACCACGGAATCATCTTGGGATAACCGAGTTCAGTTTGATTTCACATGGATACGCGACCACAGCATCTATAATTATCGTGAGGCGCGGGCTTATGCATACCTCAGTACAATCCGTCTGGATTTCATCAATGATGCACTTGATAGAAGTAACTTCAGATTTTTCGATTTCTACGCGAAACTTTCCGACTGGGGCGGTGGCATCTATTACGACTTAAGCCGAACATTCCGCCTGAATTTTGAAATAACACACTTCTTTGGTAAAAATAGATACGAGTATATTGATGAAACAAACGACCTCTATGCCACGGGATTTCAGCAAGCGGATACAATACGCGCTATTTTGTTCATCAATGGCTTCTTTTAATCCAGATATAGACAGCATTTATAGTAAAATCCATAATTACCTTTACATTAGCGAGGTTAGGAAACCTCGCCAGCGGTGATGGTGTAGGGTTTGTTGTTCATTGAAATGTGAACATATTTTCGGATTTTACTATAAAAACCCAAGTTGCTACCTATCGCCATAAAGTTGTTTTATATTGGTTGCGATGATAA
>JAPPMR010000825.1 GCA_028818995.1 Candidatus Poribacteria bacterium
AATTACCACCGTCACATCATTGCTGAGGATAGCCCGTACGCGTTGTTCGGATGTCAAACCGCCATTTGCAATGGTAAGTGCGCCAAGTTGCTGCGCGCCATGATAAGCACTCCAGAAACCGATAAATGGACCGAACGAAAACGCCATCATGAGTCGATCTGAGGATGTCACCCCTGCAGCGCTATAGATATCTCTCCAGCATTTTCCCCACCAGTCCCATGATTCTCGTGTGTCTAACCACCGCAGCGGGGCACCTGTTGTACCTGAGGTCTGATGTATGCAGGTATATTGATCTAATGGAAAGGTAAGATTTGTGCCGTAAGGTGGATGGGACACTTGATCAGCACTGAGTTCGTCTTTTGTAGTAAAGGGTAGTTGCTGGTAATCTGATAGTGTTTGAATGTCGTTTGGGTGTGTAATTCCAACTTCGGTGAGTTTTTGCTTGTAAAAGGCGTTTGTTTCTATAACCGGAGCAAGCATTTCACGTAGACGGAGTAATTGTGATTTTATATCCATGTATTACGTATACCGCGTATTCTGATATTCAGGGGCATAGAACGCAGGAAGCAAACTATCAACTTGAAGCAGTCCGCGTTGTGTCAGTTGAATCTCATCTGATTCAGCGTTAACGGAGAGCATGCCATCGTTTTGCAGTTTTTTATACGCATCAGCATAAAGTGTAAGAATATCCGCGTTGAATTTGCTTTGAAAATAGGAGGGTTTTATCTTCCCAAGTTTGAGTTGCAGAATCATCTCTCGGGTCAATCGTTCCGCTTCTGTAGGCTTCAGTGCGCGATAGATAGGTAGCTTATCTTCCTCAAGATTACCAAGATAGTCTCCCCATGAAGGTGCGTTTTGGAAGTGTATCCCACTGAGATGCGAAAAAGAGGCGACACCTGTGCCAATCATATCACTTCCTTGCCACACTGCATCACGGTAGACAAACTGACAAGGCTTGTCTTTTTTGAGTACTGTGTAAGCACTGGATTGTACGTAACCGGCTCGCGCAAATTGTTCAAAAGCGTATTGATGCCATTCCCGTTTCAATTTCCAATCCGCCACAGGTAACGCATCTCCGCCAAGAATGTCTTTGGAATAAACGGTATTGAACGGCAGTTCAAGTTGGTAAACGGTGATACTGTCAGGATCAAGTTCGACTGTCTTTCTGACTGTCTCGCGCCAACTATCCCATGTTTCCCCAATCATACCAGAGATGAGGTCAATGTTAACTTGATCAAATGCCAATTCCTTGATCCAAGGGTCAATCCGATATACTTCTTTTGAGAGATGCGCTCTGCCGTTTTCAGCAAGTATTTCATCATTCAAATTCTCAACACCGAGACTCAATCGGGTTACACCGATAGCCTTGATCGCTTCCAATTTCTTTTGTGTTAGTGTGCCGGGTTCACACTCAAAAGCAATTTCTTCTGCAGCATCCCACGGTAAGACGTTTTTCACTCTGTCCACCAAGGTTTTCAAGTGTTTCACACTAATATAGGAGGGTGTGCCGCCCCCAAAATAAACAAAATGCAAAGGTCGCCCTGTAATTGCAGGTTGCTTGCTGTATAGTTCAACCTCTTTTGCCAGAGCGTTTAGGTAAGTGTCAATTTCTGAACTGTTTTTATCAGTATATACCCGAAAGTAGCAGAATTTACAACGTTTGCGGCAGAAGGGAATGTGCAGATAAAGTCCAAGTGTGGCATCTGGGCGCGGTTCTTCACTCAGCGCGCGATGCACTTCAGGAACTGCTGAATCGTTCCAAGTAGAATATGGAGGATAGTTTGAGACAAAAACGCTACCGACTGTTGTTTGTTTTGATTCTATTCCTGCTGTTGCAGGTTCCGGTTTAGTTTTGGACATTTCTGTTCCTCATCTAAAGTATGAACAAAATTGAGAAATCTCAGAATTTTAGGGAAATATAAATTTTTTGAAATCTACCATTTTTCTAAGTGTAAAGACTCTACTTCATTGAAATGTGCGTCCCGTGTGACAAGAATTAATTCACGTTGCAGAGCTATTGCAGCAATCCAAATATCATTATCTGGAATGAGATGCCCCTTTCGTCGCAGTTGGTTTTTGATAATACCGTACCACCGTGCCGTTTCCAAATTACAAGAAATGTTCGGAATTCGTTCTGTGAGTCTGTTTATTCTTGCTATATTTTCTATAGGTCTGTCAGAATTCCGCGCGCCATAGTAGAGTTCACCAATTACCGGAGAAGGCAAGAAAACCTTGCCAGTATACTGTCTTTCTTCTTCAATATTGACTTCATTAGCAAACATTGCAATAACAATGTTTGTATCTAACAGATACTTACCATTCTGAAGCATAGACTTGCTCACACCCTTCTTTAATGGCTTGTTTCATCTGTTCAAGGTCTTCAGATGGAATTGTACCTGAGAATTCAAGGAATTCGTGAATTGAGGCACCCTCTGGCATTTCATCCGAAAGTTCTAAGGTGAAATCCAAAACTTGCTTCTGAAGAATAGGTGAAAAAGTCTCTAATCTTTCTACTATCTCTTGAATAGTTGTCGAATGATTCATTGTGTTGTCTCTCCTTACTCTAATTCCTTAGCATAATTTTACACTTACCCAACTATTGTAGAAATTTTATCATAAGTTCGTTCAGAATAACAAGTTTTTTGAATTCACATAAAAACTCATTCCATAAAACGCGAGACAGAAGTTACTTTACTTTTATTGAATGTATTTCGCGAAAGTTTTCAACTGTGATATAACTCTCGTCAAAATGACCTTTCCATTCCCAACTACCATCAATTTGATTTTTTTCATTTGCATGAATTTGAGGAAAAAATCTACCGCTCGGCGTTGTGAAAAGTGAGTAGCCATTTTGGTCATAAAAGGATATCCAAATAGTGGGAGGTTGCTCTCGCTGCTCAAGTAAATCTTTTAACGCTTCTTTAATAACTTTTTCATCAAGTGTTTTGGTCTTATCTTGCTTCTCAAGTGACAATAAGATTTTCTCTCTTTCATCATCAGTGAGTGCTGTTTTGGTCTTATCTTGCTGCTCAAGTGACCGAAAAGGATTACCAAAATCACGAGTGGATGGTTCTGTTTTGGTCTTATTTTGCTGCTTCCCTGTTTCATCATGGTCTGAAGACTTAGGCGCAAAGTATTGAACAATGTAGTAGTAAGAACCAAATTTATCATCTCCACTGATTTTGCTTTTAGGTTTATACTCAATTTTGATATTAACACGAGCACCATCTTCCATTGTGTGAGAAAACTCTTTTGATGTTTTTGTGTTCGTACAACCCATTAGAACAACAAAGAAACATAACATGAAGGGCAGATTAGGTTTTAGAAATTGATACATTTGGACTTTCTCCGAAATAAAACAACTATCAATCATTTTCCTCCAAAGCAGTAGAGGACCCCATCCTCTGTTCCTATGTATATTTTCCCATCAGAAACGCTGGGGGACGCAACAATTGACGACCCCGTTTCAAATTTCCACAATTGTTCTCCATTGCTAATATCAAGCGCAACAAATACCCCGCGCGTTGTCCCAAAAAATACGCGTTTTCCAACGATGACCGGAGAAGATTCAATACGGGATTTAGCAGTAAAAGTCCATTGCGGTTCACCTTTTTCTGGCGTGAGTGCATGCACCATCTTGTCGCGCCCTCCGATGATAACAAGGTTTTCCGTTACGGCAGCTGAGGCAAAAAACGGAAGTTTGCGTACTGGATGTTCATATCGCCACGCGATTTCACCTGATGTGAGGTTAACGCCTAACACTTCGTTACCATAGGTTCCGCAATAAGCGCGAACTTTGGACGTAGTTTGTGCTTCTGTGTGAGTGTCTAAAATCGCTGGACTCGCACCGACATACGCACCAAGATTCGCTTGTCGTGTCTGTTTGCCGTTGTCTATATTGATGATACGCAGATAACTATCACAACCTGTAACAATCACATAATTATTGAAAATTGCGGGTGTGCCGTGAACATATCCTTCTGTTTCAAATTTCCATACTAATTCACCATTTTCTATATTAAGACAATAGAGAAATCCATCATACGAACCGAATAGCACATTGCCGCCAGCAAAATTTGCTGACGAGATGATTTCGCCCTCTGTAGTATATTGCCACTTCTTTTTTTGAGTGGCGACATCCACAGCATGAAAAATACCATCTTCATCACCAAAATATATAACGTCCTTGTGGATAGATGGTGATGATTTAATTGGCGCAGTTGCCTCATACTTCCATTTGCTTTTTCCCGTATGTGCGTTAATGGCATAAAGATAACCATCTAATGCTCCGATATACACAGTGCCATCAACAATTGCAGCAGTGGACTCAATCATATCTCCTGCTTTAAAAGTCCAGATTAACTCAAGTTTGTCGGGGAGTTGTGAATCGGATACGCCTGTGAGTTGCGGATTCCCACGAAAGCTTTCCCAATCACCAAAAGCGGAGTGCATTCCGAGAATCAACAGGAAAACTAATAAATTAGCAGTAAGATTCCAATATGATAATGATTTCAACTTTTCAAAAAATTTGTTCATATAGTCTCACAAAATCATGTATCGCCAAAGAACGTGGGTTAAACTGGGCAGTCCATTGTGCTGCGGCTTCCTTTGCCAATGTAGCGATGTCTGTTGATCTTATATTACATTGGACAGAACAATCTTGTAATGAGTTCGGCAAATCGCCTTTATGCATTAACGCTTCAATTCTATCTGCCAAATTTCCGTTCGAGTAAAGCTCACGATACGATTCGTCTGCAATTGTTTTGTTAAATCGAATTACATGCGGTAACATGAGGGCAACAGCAACACCGTGTGTAATGCCGAATTTGGCTGTCAATGGATTTGCGCATGCGTGTGCCGCGCCTAACATTGAGTTTTCAATCGCAACGCCAGCGAGATAAGCACCAAGTAACATCTTTCCGCGTGCTTCACTATTTTTGGCATCAAGTGCCAATTCGAAATTAGCATCTAAAAGTTGCCATGCGTGTAGAGAGAACATCTGCGACATTGGGTTGCGTCTGGTTGAAACGAAACTTTCAATTGCATGGGCAATTGCGTCTATTCCTGTGATAGCGGCTACAAATTTCGGTAAGGTTTCTGTTACCGTCGGGTCTAAAATTACTGTTTTAAATTGTGCTTTTTTATCACCACACGCCATTTTAATATGTGTATCATCCTGTGCAATTAGGGCAAAAGATTGTGCCTCACTTCCAGTGCCTATTGTTGTCGGAATACCGATAGATGGTAGCATTAGTTGCGTTGCTTTATTTATTCCCCAGTAATCCTCCATTTTACCACCGTTCGTTAGAAGAAAATTAGTGCCTTTCGCACAATCCATCGCGCTACCACCACCGAGTCCAATAATTAGGTCAATCGGTACATTGGCTTTTGCAAATTGAACCGCAGCCTCAACATGTTTCGTGGTTGGGTTAGGGTCAACATCTGTGAAGACGTAACACGGAATCTTTTCGCTATTGAGTGCTGAATATGCTCGTTTGAGGATACCAGCTTCCTGAATACCAGGGTCTGTTACAATTAGAACACGACTGCCACCAAGTGTTATTGTGGATTCAGCAAGTTTCTCAATACTGTTCTCGCCAAAGATGACGCGTTGTGCTAAATCAGAATCAAAAGAAATCATGGCAAAAAGTTTTCCGATTTGTTAAATTTCCAAACGGATTGGACTTATCAATGATTCAAATTATATCAGATTTCGGTTCGTTATTCAAGGAAAGAAAGTAGGTAGGATGATTTGACTTGATACACTTTATCAGTAAATATAAAATTTATTCAAGTCAATTACTGTTAGGGTATTCAGCCAAATGTGCTTGTGGCGTAC
>JAPPMR010000753.1 GCA_028818995.1 Candidatus Poribacteria bacterium
ACCCTAAATTCACCAGTGGAAATCGCGTATCAATATCAGTATTCTGATGGGGGTTTAAGCTAATGATTTTATCAAAATCTACGCGGCTGAAATTTAACATATCAGTAAGTTTGGCATAGTGGCAGTGTTCAGGCAGCGGATCAGTAGTTTTACCGATAAAGTTTCGTTTAATTGCTGTGTTTATTTTTACGATGTTATCTGAAACCTTTGGGTCAAATAGGGGTGTGATTATATCGTTAACGGTTTCGCCTCCCTCATATTTAATGCCTTCTCTGCCTTTGGCACTGCTCCATTCATAGCCTAAAAATTGTTTTCGTTCTTTGGTACTCGGGGCATTGACAATTAGCACTTTGCCAGTTTGCTCGTGTGCTAAAATAAAGTAGTAAAGTTTTTCTTTTTCTATGCCGTGTAGGTAAGTGATGAAACGTTGATCTAATTCTGCCGATTGTTCCGTTGGTGTTTTTCTCTTAAAGACATTGGATTTTTTCAGATTTTTAATTTCCGTGCTTTGGTCGAAGTCTTGTCTGTAGTCTTTAAAAATATCGTATTCCAATAGGTTAGAAAGTGGCTCAAGACTGGTTTGGGCAAAAAGCTTAATGTATTCTTCATAAAGCACTTGGATATGTTCACAATAGGCTTTTATCACGGGATGGTCTTGATATATTTCACCTTTCTCATCACCTTCAAAAAAGTCCTCAACCCGATCTGCGTAGTGCTCTGCGAATTCAGGGTCATTTATTTTTCGTCTTAAAAAAAGCACAACTGTATTGGTGCCAGTCTTACCAAAGGCACCACTCCCTAATTCGGCAATACTCACTATATCAAAAAATTGCAACAGAATCTCACGCGTCCGATTGTGGACGGCTTCCGTATTGGACAAGATGCTGGAAGGAACAATCACACCAACTATTCCACCGGACGCCATTAAGTGATGAATCCGTTCTAAAAAGAAACATTCAATGTTATTGGTATTACTGTTTTCACCTGTGGCTTGAATGAGTTGATACCTTTCTTTGTCCGTATCGTTCAAGGTTTGTAAAAATCCTTCCACTGCAAAAGGAGGATTTGCTACCAAGACATCAAAACTTTTTGGTGAAATTTTAGGGTGAGAAGCGAGTGCGTCCGCATCTAAAATCTTAATCTGCTCTTGACCATGCATATACGCTGCAACTTTGGCAACTTTTGCTAAACGATCCTCTTTTTCGATACCTATGATTTGGCTATAATAGAGGTCTCTTTTCTGATCTGGGACGAACTCGTTTATTTGATAAGCGTATTCATTCAAGAAATGTCCTGAACCACAGGCATAATCAATCGCTTTAAGCGGTTCAGAGTTTTCCTCAATTTTTTGAGCGAGTGGCAAGGAGGAGACAATAAATTTGCAAATAGGCAGTGGTGTGAAAAACTGACCTTCGGACTGCTTGATACCGTTGTCAAGAAAGAACTCAAACATATCACCCAAAAATTGGTTTGGGGCATCATCTGTTTTGAGGCGTAACCCTTGCCACATTTGCACTACTTCCGACAAAACCGCAGTGTTTCTGTCGAATAAATCCTTATTGTGGGTATCCAAAAATGAGAACGCTGAGTTGGAGAAAAATTTAAGCTCCGTAAAATAGTCATGAATCTTTTTCTTCGTGGCGTTGCGATCATTTTTGACGGGCCAAAATGCCTCGTCAATTTTTTTACGACTGATGTAGCTAATTTTTTCGTTTAGAAATTTACGCATCCCTCTTTGATAGAGGTTTTGCAGTCTATCGACGAAATCGAAATAGTTATCAGAAGCGGGACCGTTCCAGTAAAATTGCAGGTTGTTTCCGTTTTCTTCTTCGTCAACCAGTTTACATAGAAACAGATTGACTAAGACCTCAAAGGCGTTTTCACGCCGTGCGATGTTGTGCTTTCTTAAAATTGTTCGGAAGTCATGGTATTTGCTATCTTTATCAACGGCACCAATGGGTTTGGTATCCTCGGCGAGGGTATACTTACTTTTACCGATATGATAGGCTTGGATGTTGTCTTCAAAAATACCGTTTTCTGTGGATTCTAATTTGTAGGTATCACGCCAAACGGCGAAACGTTGTTCAGCTTTGTTTGCCTTTTCAAAGGACAGTAGTGTTGTATCTTCTGCTAAAAATTGTGGATTATCAAAATGCGGGATCAGTTTGTATTTATAATCTAACTCATTTTCGAGGAAACTGGAAGCGTAAAGACATAAGTATTGAATTTGGGTATCTTGATGTGCATAACTAAACAACTGTCCGCCATCTTGACGGGTTTCATCCCACGCATTTTCAAATTCATCGCCCGCTGTTTTGCACTCAATAATCAACAAAGGATTGTTCTGTTGGTCTTTAACTAATATATCGGCACGTCCGCCGCTTGCACTGTGTCCAATTCGCCATGTCGGTTCAAGTTCTAAATGTTCAGGTTTATACCCCTTTTCCATTAGCCGATGCACACATTCAAGGACAACAAAATTCTCATCCTTTGAGAGATTACATGTGTCCTCTCGGTGGACTATCAGACCTTTATCTGTGGGATAAATTATCTCTTTTTTCTCAAAGTCAACCTTTAACTCGACATCACCAATTGATTTTTGAAAAATGTTACCTTCAATTGTGAAGCCAAGTGTTTGGAGTAAGTCTTTAAAATTGGTTTTCGTTATCATAGTGCTGTTCTTGTTGGTTAGCGGTATTCTACGGATTTAATTGAGATAAAATTATAGCAGAATTTGAGAAGAATGTCAAGTTCAGAATTTTGGAGCATCGGTGCGGTTAGAAACCGTACCTACCGTGTGCAGAATTCGGAGTATTGCTTAATTCATGTATCTGTGTTATACTCTATCCAGAACTTTGAAAAGGGAACATGTTTAATGAACACAAATAACGAACAAGACACATCACAATCGAAATTACCTGAAGGCGTAAAATTTCGGCTTGGCAAGAGTAGTATTATAGGGAATGTGGCGTTCTCTCCAGATGGCACTCGACTCGCTGTTGCAGGGGACATCGGCACATGGATTTATGATGCACACACTGGTGAAGAAGTGAACCTACTTGCTGGACATACTGAATATGTTTGGAGCGTTGCTTATGCTCCAGATGGGGAAACAGTTGCGACTGGTAGTTATGAAGAGATATGGTTATGGGATAGCACTACTGGCAATCCGAAAGCAACACTTAAAGAACATAGGGATTATGTCAGGGCATTAGCATATTCACCTGATGGCAGCACGCTCGCGAGTGGCGGCGCGGACAATATTGGGATACTCTGGGACATTGCCACAGAAGAGCCAAAAGCCACACTTAAAGGACATTCGGGGTCTATAAGAAGTATTGCATATTCACCTGGTGGAAACACGATTGCAACGGCAAGTTCCGACGAGATGGTGGTACTATGGCAAGCTGCTACAGGACAATCTAAAACGTCACTCAAAGGGCATACGCACGTTGTCAATTCGGTTGCATATTCACCTGATGGTGACGCAATCGTTACAGGGAGCTCCGATGGCACGGTACGATTGTGGGATGGATTGGTAACACGCCGCAAAAACATACTTGCAGAATATAAGTTTTACATTTGGAGTGTAACGTATTCACCTGATGGTAGCACAATCGCTATCGGTGGTAGAGATGGCACGGTGCGTTTAATTGATGCTGTTACAGGACAAACCAAAAAAGAATTCAAGGGACATATCGGTTCTGTTAAGAATGTAGCGTATTCGCCTGATGGTAGCACAATCGCCAGTGGTAGTGAGGATCATTCTGTGCTTTTGTGGGAACTTGCTTAGTACCCCATACCTTCAGTGGATATTCTTGTGGGAGGGTTTTGTAAGCCCGATTTACAACCCTAAAATATCCTTGTTACACCCGCATAACAACAGGCAAGACTAACGGACTCCGCTGCATCTGCTTCGTGAAGAACTTACGCAGTGCGCCTCTTATCGCATCCTGCACTATTTCTGTCTCATGCTTCTGTTCATCGCTCAGATTTTCAATGACGCTCCGCGTAATCTCTTTCGCTTCAGTAAAAAGTTCTTCAGATTCATCCATATAGACAAATCCACGAGAGATTATCTCAGGTTCAGTTGCAATTGCACCACCGTCACTATGCAGGACAATGATAGGAATAACCATACCGTCTTGTGAAAGTTGGATACGGTCGCGCAAAACAATACCCTCAAGTTCAATATCCGGTTTCCCATCAACCAATACGCGTCCAGAGCGCCCTTGCCTTTCAAACACTTCGCATGAATCGGGTGTGAGACAAATCAGTTCTCCATCTTCAGCCACTCTAATATTGTCCCTTGGAATACCGACAGATTCAGCGAGTTCGGCATGCCGAACTAAGTTCTGATATTCACCGTGTATTGGAACGAAAAACTTGGGTTTCAAAAGATTGAGCATCAGTTTCAGGTCTTCACTTGAACCGTGTCCGGAAACGTGGACATTTGCGTTGCGTTCATGGAATATGTTAGCACCGCGTCTCAAAAGATGGTTTACGACATTTCCAATAGATCTTTCGTTACCAGGGATCATACGGGCGGAAATAACAACCGTGTCGTTTGGTTCTACCTTTAAAAACGGGTGGTCGTCAAGTGCCATCAACGCCATTGCAGAGCGCGGTTCACCTTGGCTACCAGTGCTTAAAATCACAACCTCATGCGGTTTGAACATAGCGGCATCGCGAGCATCAATTAGATAATCGGGATTAATTTTTAGGTGACCGAGCTCTGTGGCAATGCGGACATTATTGATGAGAGAACGACCTGTAACCCCAATCAGTCTGCGATGTTTCATCGCTAAATCAATAAATTGTTGTAGACGGTGTATACTGGAAGAAAAAGTGCAAAGGAATAGTCTCTGCTCCGTTTTCTGAAAGATATTGTCTATTGCATCGTAGATACTCCGTTCGGATGGTGTCTGTCCTGGCCAGTTAGCATTTGTGCTGTCGGAGAGTAGTAAGAGAACCTCTTCATCCCCCAATCGCGCTAAAGACTGAATATCGGACAACTTACCATCAACGGGTGTCATATCAAATTTGAAATCGCCTGTGTGGACAACTACACCAACTGGGGTTCGCAGCGCAATTGCAACCGAATCTGGAATGCTGTGTGTAACGTGGATAAACTCCGCAGAAAAATCGCCTAAACTGACATTATCCCCAGGCGCAATAGCGTTCAACTCTGCTTTGTCCAATACGCCGTATTCCTTCAACCTGCCGCTTGCGATAGAAAGCGTCAATTGTGTGCTGTAAACTGGGACATCTAACTGTTGAAGAACATAAGCCAAAGCCCCAGTGTGATCCTCGTGACCATGCGTTAGGAATATGCCGCGTACCTTATCTTTGCGTTCAACGAGGTAGTGAATATCAGGAAATATCAGATCAACGCCAGGCATATCTGAATTCGGCAACATGAAACCTGTATCAATGACAATGATGTCATCTTCGGTTTCGTATACCATCATATTGAGTCCGAATTCACCTAATCCTCCTAATGGTATGATTGAAACGGAGGTCCCCGTAGCGGACGGCGTGCGGGGCAATTCGGTGCTCTCTTCATTTTTAATAAGTATTGAATCTGTCATAAATAATCTTGCTACCTATGCTTAGTTAACGATCTGTGCTAAATAACTATTTGTATAACTATATTTCATAAAAAAAGATGGTTTGAAAGTCACTATCCTATATTTTTATGGTCTTCAGTCCCATAGGGACGCTATGTTTATAGCAGCGCGGACGACCTCATCCCTTAGTCCCGTATGAAGATTAATTTTTTAATTGGGTAATTTGGCGAGGTTAGGAAACCTCGCCAGCAGAGATGTACAGATGCT
>JAPPMR010000804.1 GCA_028818995.1 Candidatus Poribacteria bacterium
TGCCTCTACAGATATTTCAGTTGAGAAAAACGCTATTTTTAAAAGGACAAGAATTGCTATATAAAAAACAATATGTTTCATTTTGATAACCAGATAATAAGAGAAGATTGTGAGTACGGGTTTATTTTACTTATTTTTCGCGAGGTGATAGACCTCAATTTCGCGGATTTGAGCAATTGAAGGTCGGACAACTCGGTAGTGAGGTAAGTATTGACCCGCCATCGTTTTACGCTGGTTTACCACTTTGTCGCCAGGGTCGGTGACAAATTTGTTCACAACGATGTCGTCTACAGTCCGAGTTACGGTAATCCGAATCATCTGTGTGCGAAAGTTCAATCTATCAATGATAAACTGAGATTGGGCGCGCTTGCCTTCAAGGTTGCGCCGCTGAATAACAGAATGGAAATTTTCCCATTCACCAGTTTCAGGGTTTAGATAATCCATTTGAAACCGGAATAGATTCTCGTTGTGTATAACGATTTTGCGGACTGGGTGTACTTCAGCAAATCTAACGACAAAGTTGCGGTCATTCTTTGCAGGAATAGTTGCTACGGTTTCAAGGTTTCCATCGTTCAGCCCAGGATGGTTCGCTTCGGTCCCGTAATTGGCTTGTGCTATATTTTCGCTGTACTGTGTTGATAATACGGATGCAAGTCTACAGGCATTCATACTTAAACAGATGAAAAGTAGACAGAAAACGTAGAATAGGTTTTTTCGGACCGTAGTACCTATAACAGTAAAACCCTGTGCTAACAAGTTAAAGTTAACGATATTTTTTTTGCTTATTCGTGCCATTTTGTTTCCTCCAGAAATTCCACGTCAAAATGATCTACAATGCCCATAATGAGTTCACGGATAGGGGCATTTTCTATGCCGAAAACCTCTTGTGCAACACCGGGACCGGCACCGACAATTACCGTATCGCCTTCGCCTGCCCCGACATAATCGACAGCGATTGTTGGTGTGCGCACAAGTTCTGATCTCAGACTCAACGGTTGAACAAGCAGCAGCGTGCGATCTTGATATGCTGGATGCTTAAGTACAGATACGACTTTTCCAATTACTTTTGCAAGGTACATAAAAACCTACATGATTTCGTAAGATTGCATGATGTAGAACCGAAATATACGTTGTTTTACCATTTCTATGTGATTATAGGGCATTATTTCGTAGGTCGGGTTTCGCTTGCGACACCCGACAAATCATGCAGAATATCATACGCATGTTCTGCCACGCGCATTTGGCGTTGATTTAGACATGAAAACCTGATGAAACAAAGCATGTCGGGTGTCGCTTCGCTCTACCCGACCTACAGGCGATTATACAAAAAACTATATGACAATTTGTCAATTAGACATGGTATCACAATCATGTTTTGCTCGGGTCTTCAAGCAGCGTGAGAGAATCAACAAGACCAACGATTGCTACATCCACTGGCATTCGCTTACCGGGTATAACACCTACCGCATCTCCTCCGGTAACTATATAGACTATTTCTCCTACTCCAGCGTCCTGTAGTGTATCTACTGCGACAAGAGGTTCCGAAATAGGATTATGATTTTCATCCAAAGGTTGCACGACAAGAAGGCGTGTGCCTTCTAAACTCGGGTCTTTTCGCGTTGCGACAACGGTTCCAATAACTTTACCTATGTCCATTAGTATAATCTCAATTTGATTTAATTCATTTATTTTTAGAATTCATAAACTGTTATTTAATATCATATTCATTTAACTTAGTATGTAACGTATTCCGATTGATCCCAAGTATCTCTGATGCTTTGCTACGGTTACCATCCGTGTGTTCAAGGACAATTTCAAAAAGTGGTTTTTCAAAAACAGATCGAATTGCAGCATATAATTGTCCTGCATCCGCCTCGGATTCCAAATAACGCTCCACTTCACCCTGGAGAAGTGCATGAATTTGTTGGTCAGGATTTTGGTTGTCTATTGTGCTATCTGAAATCGGTTTGTCAAAAATTTGTGAAAAATGTTCTGTGAGCAGCATCTGCCCAGAACACATTACAAGCGCGCGTTTGATAGCGTTTTCAAGTTCACGTACATTGCCGGGCCACTCATATTCAATAAGTTTCATTATTGTTTCAGAGGAAATCCCTATCTTTGGCAGCTGATATTCTTGTGCAAATCGGCTTGTAAATAAGTCAATAAGTTCTGGAATATCCTCTTTGCGTTCTCTGAGAGGCGGCAGCGAAATCGGCACAACATTCAAACGATAATAAAGATCATCTCGAAATGTCTTTTGTGAAATTGCAGTATCAAGTTTTCGGTTAGTTGCAGCAATGATACGTACATTTACAGGTCGTGTTTCGTTACTACCTACGGGTTCTATTTTTCGTTCTTGGAGAACGCGTAACAACTTCATCTGGACATCAATCGGCAATTCGCCAACTTCGTCCAGAAAAATTGTGCCGCTATCTGCCTGTTCAAACTTACCTTTCCGGTCAGCATGTGCATCTGTAAACGCACCTTTGACATGCCCAAAAAGCGTGCTTTCAATAAGACTCGGCGGGATAGCGCTACAATCAACTACAACAAACGGATTTTCACTGCGTGGGCTATTTTGATGGATCAGTTCCGCTACCAACTCTTTTCCGGTGCCACTTTCTCCCATAATAAGAACGGTTTCGTCACTGACAGCAGCGCGCCCAATTATCTGATAAACAGTTTGCATAGTCGGACTCTGTCCGACCATTCTACCTTGTCCGTCAATTGACTGTGCGGTTTGCGCTACACCGATTTCTGTTTCCTCTTTTGTAATACTTGCTGCAGATGCTGCGCGGTCTACCAAATCAAGCAATTCATTCCGGTCAACAGGTTTGGTAAGATAACTATAAGCTTGACGTTTGGCTGCTTCAATTGCGGTTTGTGTTGTGCCGTGACCAGTAATAACAATAATAGCCGCTGTCGGATTCAAATCCTGAATAGATTCTATTAACTCTAATCCGTCCGCATCTCCTAAAAAAATATCAAGCAGAATGACATCAAACTCATCTTTTTGAACGCAATCAATAGCCTCTTTCCCATTACGTGCTTTGACTGTGTGGTATCCTGCCTTATTAAGAGCGGCACTTAAAACTGAACGTAGACTGTGGTCGTCATCGGCAATTAGAACTGAATAAGACATAATTTGTTTACCTGTAGCTATTGGTTACTAATGGTCTATTCTTAATACTGAAGAAGCTAAACTGTATTAGGAAGCGATATGATAAAAGCGGTGCCGGTTGCCAGATTAGCATCAACTTCAATACTGCCTCCGTGTTCTGCTAAAATCTTTTGACTGATGTAAAGTCCAAGCCCTGTTCCCTTCTGTTTTGTAGTATAAAAAGCATCAAAGAGATTTGGAACGTCGCCAGACGGAATACCTGGACCCGTATCTTGAAAACGCATATAAACGTTTTCAGATTCCGCTTCTGTGTACGTCTGAATTGTCAGAGTGCCTCCATCTTCCATCGCTTCAATTGCATTAGAAAACAGATTCAGAACAACTTGTGTGATTCCATCTTGATTAATATATACTGACGGGCACTCCCCGTATTCGCGAACGACATTGATATTTTGTCGGTCAAATTCGGGTTGATAAGTGGCGAGGCAGTTGTCAAGTAATTTGTGAACGTCACAAAGTTCCGCATCTGTCATTGCCGGTTTACCGAAGGCAAGCAGTTGTTCAATAGATCGGTTAAGTCGGTCTACCTCTTTGATAATGATTGCAGTGTATTCGTCAATTTCTGCCTGTTCCCCTTTTGGTAACGGTGCAAATCGATCAGTCGGTTCACTGAGAAGTTGTGTTGCTAATCGAATACTACCTAACGGATTTCGCACCTCATGTGCTATGGTTGTTACCAATTTACCGAGTGCCGCCAGACGTTCTGATTGAACCAATGCGTCAATTGTCTGCTTAATTTTAACGCGCTGAGCGATAATTGAGGCGATAATTTCCAGCACCTGTAAGTCCTCAGATGCTGAAAGTTCATCTTTCGCTTTGTCAATCCTTAGCGTACCAATGATTTGATCCTCTACTATCACAGGTAAGCACCAGAAAGCAATATTATCTTTGGATTCAACCCGTTCAGGTAGAAAAAGTTTTACAGATGGCGTAGGGATGCGTTGCTGCGGGACACCAATCGCCTTACCATCTGCCAAAACTCTTTTCTCAATTTCCTCTATTTGGTGATCAGTTCCACGTTTTTGTTCTGCTGCTGTTAACCCCAAAATCACTTCAACGGATGTAATCATCTCCCCATTTGCATAAAGGTTTAAGGTGCCACGATAGATTCCAAGTCGTTCTGAAAGGATTTCAATAATCCGTTGAAAAAGTTCTTCAAACTCAAGCGCGTCATTTGTTGCTTGGCTTACTTCAAAAACGGTGGACAGGTCGCGCACCCGTTTTTCTAAAGTCGTCTTTGCCGTACTAATCCTATCCATCTCTTTAGCACGATTCAAACGCTGAATCCGTAGTTGACGAATCGTCCTGACAAACAGGAATGCTACAACTGGATATAGGAACGCTACCGTAAAGTTTTCTATCTGTTGTGGATGTTGTAAAACATATACCCAATTGGCGGTGGTCGTCAATCCAAGCAGTAATTTCTGGTTCCGCGAACTTTCGTAAATGGCGGCTAACAACATCACACCGTAGTAAAGATGGGAAACCGTGAAATAGTAGTGATGCGTTCCCGATACATATATAAAAATATTAGCACACAGCACACCGAGTGCTAAAAATAGTGTTTTCATGAGATATTTGCATGTCGTTTGGAATTATGACGGATCCCAAATGTGATAATAGCCAAGATTCTTTACAAACAGATAAGAAAACTTCAGAGTTTTCAGAGTCAACTCTAAAATTGCTGTTTTGTCAAAAGCGCTAAGAATCCTTATTAGGACTGACTTCATCGGTAGTTTGCTATATAAATCCTGAAAACTGACTCTGAAAATTTGGGGTTGACTCTGAAATATCAATGTTTCTACAAATTAGAAAAATAGATGCTTATTAAACTTATGTTAATTTTAAAAAGTTCTCTAACATTTTTAATCCGACGCGCCCGCTTTTTTCCAAATGAAATTGTGTTGCGACCAGATTGTTATGGGCAATTGCACTACAAAATTCAAGTCCGTAAGTTGTTTTTCCGATAATCGTTTCCTCAACCTCTGGCACTGGATAATAAGCGTTGACAAAATAAAAATGAGCAGGATTCGGTACGCCTTCAAAGATTTTATGCGGACGAACTTGCCTGACTTCATTCCATCCGATTTGAGGCACTTTGAGTCGCTTATGCGCGGGGTATTTTTTCACGTGACCCGATAGCAGTCCAAGGCATTCGGTATCCTCCTCCTCACTGTGTTCAAAAAGGATCTGGATACCGATACAGATGCCTAACATCGGTTTGCCAGTATCGTAAAACTTGAGAAGCACATCGTCAAGGGAATGGTCTTGCAAATTCCCCATAGTGGCTTTTGCAGCACCGACTCCAGGGAAAATCACGCGTTCGGCATTGAGAATGGTTTCAGTATCATCTGTGATCTGGTTCTCATAACCGAGGCGATCCAGCGCACGCGCAACGCTTGTTAGATTTCCAGCTTTGTAGTCTATTATTGCAATCATTTATGTTTACTCTAACACATCCCGCTTTTTCAATCAAGCGAATTGTATCTGTGTGCAGGGTTATTCAGTTTTAAGAGTTTTCTGGTATTGAGATTTACTGAAAGTTAATACCCAGAAACATGAACATTGTTCTTTAGTCCCGCTGAATGCCATACGCGCATTCATAGCGTTGATTTGGTAGGGACGATATGTTAAGTCTTCTATGCCGTTCC
>JAPPMR010000316.1 GCA_028818995.1 Candidatus Poribacteria bacterium
CCTCTGTATCTTCTGCAGATTCTATTATTTGTAAACCATCTCTGAGCCATTGCACAGCAGCACCAGCAATAAATACACTCCCTTCCAACGCATACACAGGTTTTGCATCAAGGCTACAAGCAAGTGTCGTCAATAGTCCGGATTTTGATTCAACTCGATCCGAACCGGTATTTAACATCAGAAAACAACCTGTGCCGTAGGTATTCTTCACCATACCCGGTTGCCAGCAGAGTTGACCGAACAACGCAGATTGTTGATCGCCCGCAACACCTGCAATTGACGTTCCTTCCAAAAGGGGAATTTGCGCTTTTCCAAAAAGACTTGCAGATGGACAGACTTCAGGTAAAATGGGTTTCGGGACATTAAAAATTTCTAAAAGTGTATCATCCCAAGAAAGTGTATCAATGTTAAAGAGTAAAGTTCTTGATGCGTTTGTGTAATCAGTTTTATGAACTGTGCCGTTTGTCAACTTCCATAGAAGCCACGTATCAATAGTCCCGAAAGCGAGTTCACCACGTTCTGCCTTTTCCCGTGCTCCGCTTACTTTGTCCAGAATCCATGCTATCTTTGTACCTGAGAAATAAGGATCAATCACAAGTCCCGTTTTGGCTTTTACTTGTGCTACTATATCTTCCTGTGTGTTGAGTTCTGTGCAGATGTTAGCGGTGCGGCGACATTGCCACACAATCGCTGGATAAATCGGTTTTCCAGTCTTACGATCCCATATCACAGTGGTTTCACGTTGATTGGTAATACCGATTGCCGAGATATTACTTTCTATCTCAAGGGCATGCAACACATCTACAATAACGTTCTGTGTTACATCCCAAATCTCATCGGGGTCATGTTCTACCCATCCGGGACGTGGATAATGCTGAGCGAATTCCTGATACCCTTGTGATACAATTTCACCTTGGGCATCTACAAGTAGTACCGTCGTCCCAGTCGTCCCTTGGTCAATTGAGAGGATGTAAGCAGAACGTGGCATTTCTTAGTCCCGATACATATCTGATTTTCCTCTATTTTAGCCCAAACCTTGAAGTAAATCAAGCGAAAATCTAAATCCGACAGACGGTATGCTTACGCAACGCTGATCTGTGTATCTAAATTCGCCTCGTTGTTATGAGAAAAACAGTTAGGTTTTAAAAAGTTGCAAATTCAACATAAAGGTGCTATAATTATCCATAGTTATAATCAAGAAGGAATACGTTACTTCTGATTGCACTATCACTTGTTTCTGTCAACTATGGATAACTGGAGAATTACAGGACATTTGACAGGAAGTTCAGGATTGGTATTTTACGCCGGAACATTCATAAAAAAATATATTTTAGGTTGACATGACTCACAGAACATGGTATCTTAAATCAATTGGAAATAAACTAATTTTTGAAACTTAAGTCATTTTGTGTGGCGAAAATCTACACACCTCTACTTTTCAGAGAATCCTCAGTTTCTATTTGCAGAATCTTCATACTTGTCCACACGATAATCAATTTTCAAAAAATCAAAGAGGAGTTAAAATTGTGAAAAAAGTTTTGCTTTGTGCACTTGTGGCATTTTGCTTAGCTGCATTCCACGCGAATGCACAGATTAAATGGGACGCTAAAGAGTTTATGTCGTTGTCTGACGTTAAACCAGGCATGGAAGGAAAAGGGTACACCGTATTTTCCGGAACAGAGGTTGAGGAATTTGATTTAGTAGTAGTGAGTGTTGAGTATAACTACGTACCTGGTTGGCATGTGGTATGGGTAAAAGGCACGAGCGAGAACTTCAAGCGTACTGGTGGCGCAGGCGGCATGAGCGGCAGTCCTATTTACATTAATGGTAGACTCATGGGAGCACTGTCACTTGCTGCTTGGGATCAGCGCGAACATGCCAACATCGTTGGGATAACACCTATTGAACTCATGATAAAAGTCGCAGAACGCGGCATGGAACCTAACTTAAGATATGCAGGTGCTAAATTCTTAGACCTTGGCTCCGAATATGTATCGGAAGGTCTTGATATGGTTCCTTCTCTTATTCCTGAAGGCAATAGAGGGTTGCTACAAAACAATCTTGATAATAGGAACCAGACATCAAGAAACAACCTATATACGCGAGAAAATTCAATGCAGTTGGCAATGCCTATCGCTCTCCCAAGGCTTGATGCAGCAACGATGCAGCTTCTAAAACCACATTTTGACAGATGGAACATGATACCTGTCCAAGCAGCCGGAGGGGGCGGCAACGGAAGAAAATCACCTGTAGAGAAAGGGCAAATAATCGGCACAGAATTTGTCCGTGGAGACTATACCGCCTTCGGTTATGGAACTATCACCTATATTGATGGCAACGAATTATTAGCGTACGGACATTCAGCTGGTGGTGAAGGCAATGTAAACCTACCGCTCTCTGGAGGTTTTGTACATTATATTTTGCCACGAATCAGTCGGTCATCCAAAATAGCGTCTCCAACGCAACTGATCGGAACTTTAGTACAAGATCGTGATCCAGCAATTGCTGGGTTGATTAAGAAACTTCCGAACACACATCACTATATCCCGGTAACAGCAAAACTCCAAACATCTGATAAGAAAGTGCATGATGTGTACTATGAAGTGATCCGAGAACCGTTTTTCTCACCGTTATATACCGGAATTGCTATTTCCAATATAGTTAGTGGGATGGAATTCGCTTTTAATGACCATACAGTCAACACAAAGGCAACAATCACACTTAAGGATCATCCAGACTTGGATACTCAGAAAATTGTCTTAAGAAACATTTTTTCTTCAAGCGGATCTCCTGGATTTAATGTTTCACGGATAGTTACGAATCCGATGCGGGATCTGATATCTAACCCTTATGCTAAACTCAAAGTAGAGTCTGTGAACTTTGATATAAAAATTGAGGACAAGCGAAAAACAGCCTCAATTCTAACAGCTCGGGTTGATAAGCTTGCATATCGGCCAGGTGAAGAAGTAAAAATGACTTTTACGATACGCCCCTATCTTGAGCAGCCGATGCCATTAACAGGAACAATTAAAATTCCGAAGGATACACCTGATGGGATTGTTTTGCTTCGTGCGATGAGTTCAAGTTCATATCAATTATGGAAGCGTTCTCGTGCCCCTGGTGTTTCTCGTCCGAAAAACATCAATCAATTGGTCAAATTGTTGCAAAGCGACGAACCTAACACAAATCTTATCTTAGAACTTTCGGCACAACAGCCAGGATTAACCGTTCAGGGTGAAGAATTCCCCGATCTTCCGATTTCGGTCATGTCTGTGATGAACACGGCTATGCGGATTGGAGAAAGTGGATATACGGTTGGAACAACTTTACACACTGACAAAGTTGAAACAGACTACATCATTGTTGGTAGTGCTTCAATGGCTATCGCCGTTAATAGAAATGCTCAATAACCTAAACTTAGGATTTCATTATTTCATATTTTGCGCAATTAACAGGAGGATATGTTTTATGCGCCGTTTCTTTTTCTTTTGGAGCCTGATGGCAATTGTCTTAATTTACGCAAGCCTCGCTTCTGCCGTGTCAACATCTTTATGGGAACAACACCAAAGAGCGCATTTTGAAGCAGGCGAAATTAAAAATATTTCTGTCTCAAGCAAGGGTGATGCCAGTTTATCCTTTAAAATAGATGGTCTCACAAAAATTGATGAGGCCCGAGTATGGGCACTCGTTGAAGATTCTGAGGGCAATATCTATGCGGGAACAGGCAACGAAGGCAAAATATATAAAATTAGCGCGGATGGAAAAACATCTACGCTTTATTACGATTCACCAGAAGTTGAAATTTATAGTCTTGCTATTGCACCGGACGACACACTTTATGCTGGTACAGGTCCCGATGGTTTGATCTATAAAATTACCGATCAAACTACCCCTCCCAAAACTATTCTGAGTAAGGGCGATAAATATGTGTGGGCAATGCATCTGGATGACGAAGGTAATCTGTATGCCGCTACGGGGACTGAAGGAAAAATCTATAAAATCACACCTGAAGGCGAATCCAGTGTTCTCTTTGATGCCGAAGAAAAAAACATAAGGTCCTTGGTGGCATTTGATGGTGGATTTTATGCAGGCAGCGGGGACAACGGAATTATCTATAAAATCATGGACGATGGCACGGCAAACGTGATATACCAAGCCAAAGAAAAAGAGATACGAAACCTGATTATGGATAGTGAAGGGAACGTCTACGCATCAGCGGTTACAGCTGTGCCAATGGATAGAGGTAGTCCCCGTCCGAGTAGAGGTCCCTCTATTCCTGCCCCACAGGCACCGGGTAGCGCCCCCCCAAAAGAAAACAAATCATATATCTATAGGTTACACTCTGATGGCACAACGGCATTGGTGTGGAGTGCACCGGAACCAGTTATCCACGCTATTGTTTTGGAAAGTGATGAACAAATCTTAGTAGGAACTGGAAATAATGGCAAATTGTATCGCGTCCAGACAAAAACTGGTGATTTTGAAGCAATCGGAAAGTGTTCAGGAAAGGATGTCATAGCAATACATCAGACAGAACATGCAGATAGTATGAAAACGATATTGGGTACTGGAAATGCCGGTAAACTCTTTACGCTTACATCATCGCATGTTGAAGAAGGTACGCTTGAATCCTCTGTCCACAATGCACAAAGTTTGTCGCGTTGGGGTAAACTCTCGTGGGAAGCTGAAGTCCCTGATGGCACTTCAATCACCTTTGCAACTCGTTCAGGGAACACCCGCAAACCGGATGATACGTGGAACAAATGGTCAGAGGAACTCGCCACCCCAGAAGGTTCGCAAATTCCGAATGCGGATGGGCAATATATCCAGTGGCGAGCGAAGTTTACCACCACTGACCCTGGGGAAACACCTACTTTGAAAAAGGTCACACTTGCATCTGCTCAAACCAATATTGAACCGAAGATCAACGAGATCAGCATTAATACTGGTACGACCAGTTCTCAAAGACCTTCAGCCAGCAGACCATCACCACCAAGTAGCTCAAGTAGGGGTTCTTCTTCCGCTAATGCTTCTCCGAAAAGATGGAACATTGGGTGGAAAGTTGAAGATGCCAATAAAGACACATTACAGTTCTTCGTTTACTATAGTGCTGTTGGTGACGATGAAAATTGGCAACTTCTTAAAAAAGAACTTACTGCTCCGAGTTATGCTTGGGATATCACATCAATCGCTGATGGGGAATACCAATTGAAAATCGTTGCTACGGATAAGCTGAGTAATCCCGTCGGATGGGAGAAAACAACTGAAAAAGTCAGTGCCCCATTCACTGTGGATAATACCGACCCTGATGTCGGCGAAATCCAAGTTAAACCAAACGAGGACGGAACATTTAATATTACTTGTGATGTATCGGATATGATGAACCTCGTTCAAAAGGCAGTCTACAAAATTGACAACGATGAACAGTGGAAAGTTATCTTCCCTGAAGATGGCATCTTCGATTCCAAAGAGGAGCAGCTGCTATTGAAAACTGGCAAATTGCCTGAAGGCACACATAGCATTACAATTCGGGTCACCGATAGAGCACAGAATGTAGCAACAGGTCGCCAAAGTTTCTAACACTACTCTTTGTAGTAAACTATTTGTAGGGCGGGTTTTTAAACCCGCCCTATTTGTTTTAGCATCTCTTTTACACTTTAATCTAAAATAGGTGAATCCTCTTGGTAGGTGCGGTTAGGAAACTGCACTATAGGCATCAATTTAGCGGACAAATCCCTCTTACAAGAGCACTTCGCGATAATTGAATGGATCTGTCGTCTATCGGGGGTGTGTAAAGTTTTTGTCACTTGTTAGTTCACGGATTATG
>JAPPMR010000264.1:0-3224 GCA_028818995.1 Candidatus Poribacteria bacterium
CTCAAGCTTGTTGTCATCTCAGAAAATGAGATTTTTGGCAATCGTCAGCGGCGAGTTGCCTCACCAAAACGCTACAAAAACGGTGCGCCTATTTTAAGCCTTGTAGACATGAAGGTTGGAGACTACGTTGTTCACATTTCCCACGGTATTGCAATTTACGAAGGCATTCGCCGTATGGATATAGACGGTCAATCTCAAGATTTTCTCATTCTTAAGTATAAGGAAGATGACAAACTCTATGTACCAACCTACCAAGTTGACCTTGTTCAGAAGTATATTGGAAACAAAGATGAATCATATCAACCGAACATAGATCATCTTGGTGGTAAATCTTGGCAAACGAAGAAGGGACGTGCGAAGGCTGCTGTTGAAGAGATGGCGGGTGAGCTGCTAAAACTATACGCTGCTCGGCAAGCGAATGAAGGCTACGGTTTTCCAGCAGAAGTGCCGTGGGAAGGTGAATTTGAAGCACTCTTTCCTTTTCAAGAAACAGATGACCAACTCCAAGCCATTGAAGATGTTAAAACTGATATGGAGACTGAAAGACCGATGGATCGGCTCATCTGCGGAGATGTTGGTTACGGTAAGACCGAAGTTGCATTGCGTGCTGCATTCAAAGCGGTAATGGCAGAAAAACAGGTCGCACTACTTGTACCAACAACTATACTTGCGCTGCAGCACTACGACACCTTTGAAAAACGTTTCAAACCATTCCCTATCCACATTGAAATGTTAAATCGTTTCCGCAGCCAAAAGGAGATAAAATCTGTTAAAGAGAGACTTGCAGATGGTACCGTAGACATTGTTATCGGCACGCACTCACTGCTTTCCGATACTGTTTCTTTTGACAATCTCGGACTGCTCATCGTTGATGAAGAACACCGCTTTGGCGTGAAGCACAAAGAAAAAATCAAGCAGTTTAAAGAAACAGTAGATGTTCTCACGCTTACTGCTACGCCGATTCCGCGTACTTTACACATGTCGCTTGTAGGCATCAGGGATTTCAGTATTATCAACACACCTCCAGCGAACCGTTTACCGATTCAAACGCAGGTTATGCCTTATAATTCTAAGGTAATCCGAGATGCTATTATGAATGAGTTAGCAAGAGACGGACAAGTTTTTTTCGTCCACAACCGTGTTCAGAACATTGCAATTATTGCTAAAACCATACAAGAACTTGTTCCCCATGCACGCGTTGCTATCGCTCACGGACAGATGCCTGAACGCGAATTGGAAAACGTCATGTTAGAGTTTGTACGCCACAAACACGATATCCTTGTCTGCACTATGATTATTGAATCCGGATTAGACATTCCTAACGTTAATACCATTATGATAAATAGAGCAGATGCTTTTGGATTAGCGCAGTTATATCAACTCCGTGGTCGGGTTGGACGCGCTGATGAACAGGCTTACGGTTATCTTTTTTACCCACAAGATAAACCGATTACTGAAGGGGCACAGAAACGACTCCGTGTCATAGAAGAATTTACAGATCTCGGCTCCGGTTTCAAAATCGCACTGAGAGATTTAGAAATACGAGGGGCGGGAAACATACTCGGAGCACAACAACATGGACATATTACAAATGTTGGTTATGAACTCTACTGTAAACTACTTGATGAGGCTGTCCGAAAGCTAAAAGGTGAAAAGGTTGAAGAAGAAATAGAAACGAGTATCAATTTACCTATAGAAGCATTTCTCCCGGACGACTATATCCCTGACAGCCGCCAGAAAATATCTATCTACAAGAAAATTTCAGCACTAAAAACTGATACTGATAAGCACGAATTGACCAACGAACTTAAGGATAGGTATGGAGATATACCAGAACCAGTTGAGATGTTACTTGAAATCTCAAGTATCAAACAGCTTTGTCAAAAGCTCGGTATTACAGCCATTGTGGCAGGCGGTAATCGTATTAAAGTAACCTTTGATGAACACAAGCCGCGAATAGATGTGGCACGGTTCGTTGAGACAGTTCAGGAAAATCCACAACTTGAATTACGTCCACCAGCGCAACTGATGGTTGGTATAGAAAATCTAACTGGAAAGAAGTTATTAACTGAATTGCAACGAATTTTAAGTATATTTGTTGTATCTGATTGAATATATGGTAAATTTTACAATTAACCTAACATTTTTGAGTTGTGAATCAACGCTGAATGCGCTTTTGGCATTCAGCCAAATCAACGCCAAATGCGCGTATGGCATTTGACGGGAGGGAATTCCGATTCCCGACTATCAAAGCATTTTGTCGCGATTCGGAGATCGCTCCTACAAATATTGAAAGGAGAATTCCAAAGTGAAAAAATTTATTGTTGTTGTCGCAGCAGTTGTTGCAACTTGTCTGCTCACGTGGTCTCTTGTCCGTTCTGACAACCACGAAACCGCACCAGAGGAAATTGACAAGAGCCAGATCATTATTGCTGAATACAAGTGGGATGGTGAACTCCACCAGATATCTCTTGCTGAACTGGAAGAAGCCATTGCTGAATTGCCGACCTACCGCCAGCGAAATTATGCTACGAAAGCGGGTAAAGTGGAATACTTAGAGGATTATATTGATGAAAAACTGAAACTGCACCAAGCAAGGGATGCAGGTTTTCACGAACTTCTCGAACACCTCAAAAAATTGGACGATTATACCCATCAACTTATGGTTGAAAAACTTACCGAAATAGAAGTTGATGAAAAGGTGTCTTACACTGATGATGACCTTAAGCTGTACTATGATATCCACAAGAGTGAATACATTGAATCTGCTAAGGCGCGAGCAACATGTATTTCCCTTGATGACGAAGACTTAGCCAATGAAACTTTAGACCAGATTAAAGCGGGAACAGATATAGTTGAAATGGCAAAGAAACTTTTTGAGGAAAAGAAATTGGCTGACGGCCCTGGCAGCACCAGTGAAGAAGATCCTGGTAATACGTTCTTCTTTACCAAAGACCAATCACCGATTTGGTCTGAATTCATTGACGCAGTTTTTGAAATGGAAATTGGAGAAATGACTGATGCTGTCTTTGAAACAGATGTCAATGAGGAAACATATTACCTCATTTTCCGTAAAGAGGAACATCAGCCAGAACGGCAAAGGGAATTAGAGGAAGTCAGATCCGATATTGAACGAAAAGTTGAACGAGAGATGAAACGATCCCGTATCCTTTCATGGGTTGAAGGAATCACTCTGATGGCAAAACTTAAAACCTACCCTGAGA
>JAPPMR010000264.1:3234-5815 GCA_028818995.1 Candidatus Poribacteria bacterium
TTCCTGAACCTATTCAACCCGAAGCAGTGGAAGAGGAATCCGATACATCTGAGGAGTAGTTTCAATAACATTTATTTTTAAGGAGATAGTATTAATGAAAAAATATACGAATATTCCCTTTATTTTCTTATTCGCTCTTCTTGCCACAGTTCCCTTCTTATATAGTTGTGGTGATAAAGCAATTGGGGCAGATGGAACTGTCATCGCTGAATTCGAGTGGAACGGAAAACAACGAATCACACTTGAAGAAATGATGCAGGAAATTAGCGAACTTCCTGAATACAAACAACGTCAATACCAAGACAAAGAGGGGCTTGAAGAATACATGACTCTCATGGCAGAAAGCCGTTTAATTCTCAGTCTTGCCAAAGACCAGAAACTCAACGAGGATGAGGAAATCATCAAGAAGGTCCAAGATTATCTTCATGAGTTAATGGTTGATAGGATCACCGAACAGGAAGTTGATAGCAAACTTGCCTTTTCAGAAGGTGATTATTTAAACTATTATGATGAACACAAAGAAGATTATGTCCGTCCTGCACAGGTTAAGTTGTTGTGCATCACGCTTATGAACAAAGAGCGTGCAGATGAAGTTTTCGCTGAAATTAAAGCGGGTAAAGATTTCGCTGTCGCAGCACAAGAACTTTCTGACAGAGGTGAATTAGTGGGACCTGGTGCAAATCCAGCCTCGCCTGGTGATACTGATTTCATTAGCAAAAACTCTTATCCTCCCGGAACTGAACCTTTTATGGATGCAGCCTTCGCGGCAGAGATTGACACGCTTCATCCATCTGTCATTGAGGTTGAGGTGCAGGGAGAGAAATACTACATGATGTTTGTTAAGAAAGAGGCAAGAGATGCATTTCAGAGACCCTTTGAAGAAGAGGATGTCCGTAAAAACGTCATAAGAAAAGTTGAACGGGAAGGACGGGATGCTCAAATGAAAGCGTGGATTGACGGACTCCGAGAACGGGCCGAAGTTAAAACCTTCATAGACCGTATCCCGGAGGATGAACCCGTTGAAGAGGAATCTGAAAATCCCTCTGAAGAAACAACACCAGAGGAATAGATTCTTATTGAAAGAACTGTTAGATAGTACGGGCGGTACTAAACTATCCGCCCGTCTTACTTTTACAGATTGTCTCACTGTGGAGGTATTCTCATGAAACCTAAGACGATCATTTTTTTATTGCTAATTACGGTGCTAATCTGCAGTAGTTTGACACCTACTCACGCAAGGATATTCGATAAAATTATCGCCTACGTAAACGATGATGTTATTACCAAACGACGACTTGACACATTGGTTAGGGAGTACGCCTTTGAACTTCAGCAAGTTCATCGATACACCGAAAGTGAAGCACTAAAAGAAGCTGAAAAACAACGGGCTGAGCTGCTTGATAGACTCATCCGCCAGAAGCTACTGTTAGAAGCAGCCTTAACGCTAAAGATTCAAGTCAGCAATGCTGAAATTGAGAACCATATCCAAGATTTTAGGACAAAATTCCAGATTTCATCAGACGAAGAGTTTAAAAAACTGCTTAACCGTGATGGCTTGACGATCGTAGCATATCGTGAACGAATTCAACGGGATCTGATGGCGGAAAAACTTGTTATGGGCAGAATTTTGCCAAGGCTCCAAGTGCGCGACAGTGAGATTCAGAAATTTTATGAAGAAAACAGGGACCAACTTCCAACTAAAGCTGATAGAATCAGTTTGCGCCAAATATTTATTGCTTTCAAACCGACCGAAAAAGACAAAAAAGTAACAGCGGATACGGTGAATCAAGCACTTGAAGAAATACGATCAGATAAAACCCGATTTGTAGATGTTGCACGCCGCATCACTTCAGAGGACAATCCGGATTCCCAAGCAGGAGCCCTCATAGAGACTACTCCCGCTGAAATACTCACATATCCGGCGGCATTTTTGAATGTTCTCGCAAAACTCAAGGCAGGGGAAGTCAGCGATCCGATTGAAACAGAAGCAGGCTTCCATGTTTTTATGATTGAAACACGAACTGATGAAAAAATTATGTTTCGTCATTTGATTGTACCATTTCCATTTAGTGAGGAGGCTTTACAGGCTGCGCGCGAACAAGCAGTACAAATTTACAAAAAATTAGATGCTGGGGAAAAGTTCGATGTCTTGGCAAAAGAACATTCAGATGATATGGAAACTCGTGAAAAGGGCGGTGACCTTGGGGTGCGTATCCTTACTGAATTAGATCCTAAAACCCGTAAAGTTATCGAATCTCTTGAGGTTGGAAAACACAGTGAACCATTTGAAACCGAAATTGGTCTCTACATCTATAAAGTTGATGAACGCAAAATGCCTGAATTGACTCAGCAAGAGAAGCAGCAAATTATCGTTATTTTACGTCAACAACTTTTTGAAAAAGAATGGACTACCTATACTGACTCGCTTCTTGAAAATGCCTATATTAAAATCAAGCCTGATGCGGTGTCTACTACTCCAACTCCAGATTCAAAGGACAACTAACACCAAATTAACTTAACCTTATGGTTATATGGCATTATTTCGTAGGTCCAAATCAACGCAGCATGCACTGTTGGCATG
>JAPPMR010000391.1 GCA_028818995.1 Candidatus Poribacteria bacterium
GACAGAATCTCACAAGCAGAATCCTCAGCTCAAACTCCCCACTCTATCTATAATTGAAAAGTCGGAAACTTTTCAATTAGAAACAGACAAATCGGAATGGGTAGTTAAAAATCCGCCTATTTTTCCGAACAGTGAACAGATAATAGGTAATAACGGTCAGAAACTCGTTAAAGGAAAAGATTACCAAATAGATTATGTATCAGGTAAAATTATCTTTGATAAATCGGTCTTAGCAAAGAAAGACGTAGTATGGACGATAACCTACCGTTCAATTCCTTTCACTTTCCAAAAGACATATAAGCGCGACCTTTATGGAACACCACTTGATAAGGATTTGGAATCAACACCCCAAAGAGATGTTCCTTCTAATTTGGAAACCCAACCAACAGTCCCTGGCACACCTCCTTCAACTACTCCATCCCAGTTAGAGTATTCTGGCAGTCGCACATTTGGCATTTCTGTCGGCAGTGGTCGATCGCTATCGCAAAATCAGGAGTTCCGTATCAATGTCCGAGGCAACGTCTCAGATAATATTGAAGTGCTTGCGATGCTCTCTGACCAAGATTTGCCTATTCAACCAGAAGGGATGACTGAGGATATTCAAGACATCAATCAAAAACTAATTCGTATTATGCATCCGAACGTGACAGGCACTTTAGGTGATTTTAATGCTTCTTTAGGTCCGTCCGAATTCATCTTTTTTCCACGTGCGCTTGAAGGAGTCAAAGTAGAAGGGGATTTTGAGAGAAGCAAATTCCATCTCATTCCGAGCGCGCTGCCAAAGGGGCAGTCCACCAGCAAAGTGATTCGGGGTGAGGAGGGACGCAGTGAATATCGCCTTGATGTGGATAACCAATTCGTTATCGTCAAAGCAGGGAGTGAGATCGTTTGGCTAAACGGTGAGAAGATGCGACGCGGTGAAAACAACGATTACATCATCCGTGAATACGGCGATCCAATTATTGAATTTAACAGTAAACACTTGATAACAAGTAACGATGTTATCCGCGTTGACTTTGAATATATTCCTGAAGACCTGGCGTATCAACAAAATCTTTACGGGATCAATAATGTTTTCATGTTGCCTGGGGAATGGTTGTCACTCGGTGCATCTTACGCTGTAGAAGCGGATTTGGATGACCCTGAACAGGCTTTAATCCTTTTTGATGACGATGATCTGGATGCACTCCGTCAAAATACGCTGGATCCAGATGGGGATGGATTCCTTCTTACACCGCCACAGAAACATACGGTGTGGGGGTTAGAAAGTCGTCTGAATTTTGCTGAACAGACGTGGGTTAATGGCGTACTCGCTTTTAGTGCTGTTGATAAAAACACCTATTCTACTGTAGACAGGAAAGAGACAAACCAAGCTTGGAAATTAATCGGCTACACAGATTGGAATTTCCCTACATGGTCTAACAAACTCCGTCCAAAACTGATAGGAAACCTTGATGTGCGCGCAATGGATGCAGGTTTTTTGCCTGTCGGCGCGTCCCTTAGTAATCGGACTCGTGATCGTTATGGAACACAATATACAACAGAAGGGTTTGAAGACGCGTTTCTGTTTGATCCAAGTTCTATCTCACAAGCATCCGATGAGCGAACATTAAATCTCAACTTCAAATTGCTACCGTCCCAATGGCTACAATTTGATTTAGGTGGCGGTAGAACAATTGAGGCTGCAGTGGAAGGACAGACAACACGCCGTAATAACCTTAATTGGGGCGCAAATTTTACGCCACGTTCAAGCAGAAGTTCCATTTTTCCTAATACATCCCCACAAGTGGGAAATTTATTCCGACCCTCCACGCAATATCAAATTGACGATGTGCGGAGACCGAGACCTATAGAAAATAATCTCTCACGTAAACCGACAGGTAGAACATCGTTTTTGGAGAGATTGCCTAATCTTCATTGGAATGACTATCGCAGTACGTCCCTTATAGAACCAAACAAAGAGGGCACGAATGTTCAGGAGAATTTCCGAAAATCAAGACAAGAGGGAAGTCTATCCTATCTTCTGTCTCCTGTTGAATTTGTCGGCACTTTTGATAGGTTCGCTTCAATTGATGATTATACTGCTGCGCGCAATCGCAGACGTAATAGAACTTCTGGACGCGTGAATTTGGTTGACTTTAAATGGGCTTCCATTCATACAAGCTACGAACTGGAACAGAATCTTGCTAAAGAACCTTTATTAACGCTTGATGGCGAAACTTTAGGAATTTCTGATTGGATGCAGTCTACTACAGCACGGACATGGAAAGCTGGAGTCTTTTCACAGCAGGGGCAGTGGATAAATGTGAAAACAAACCTTGCACGCCGTATGGTAAAAGCACATTCTGAACTTGGCACAGATACAACAACACAATTAGCGGATGCAACAATCCAATTAACACCGTTCAGTCGTGCGATTGATGTTGAAGTTACCTATGAATTGGATAAAAAGCTAACAACTCAACGCCAAGAAATCTACACCGACATTCATCCGCTCACGGGGCATAGAATCCTACCCGGTGAAGGGTATTATGTCAAATTAGATGACTTGCGCTATGTAGAAGATCAAGAGGAAGGCACGTACATCAAATTTTACCGGAATGTAGGAGATAAACCGACAACAGCCGTTGATGCTGCCTTTCGACTCCGTGTCCAACCGCGTCAGTTCTTTGCTCGACGCGCCAGAAATCAACAATCCAGAACAGATTTCATGGGACGAGGTAATCTTTCCCCAACCACTAACGCCGACAACCAAAAACCGACAACCAAAAACCGACAGCCATTCATGTGGTTCTTAAATGCCCTCCGAATTCAGACACGCCTATGGTTGACAGAAGAACAAGAAGCAGAAGATACTATATCTCTCTATTTACTCCAAAGCCTACAAGGTGCACAAACGCTTTTCGGACGCGTTAACCAACATCATCGTGTTGAATTTTCTCCTTCGCCTCTGTTCAGTTTTGAAGTCAATCTTCGGACAGGACGCACACTTAATCGACGGATTAATACACAAGAACGACTGAGAAATTACCGAACGTGGGATGTGGCTTTCTCTGTCAATCCAACGCAACGTTTCTCAATCGGTGCGAACTGGGAACAACGCCGAGAAACAGAAAAATATAGCCAACTCAATTTTGAAAACCTTGGGTTACCTGAAACGATGGAGGACGGTGAAGAATTACCGCCAACACCTATTTCTGACCTACGTCAATTTGAACAATTAACTGAATTAAAACTCCAATATGAACTGAGCCGCGCAATACGATGGAGCGGCACCGGTGGATACAAACGCACAACAGACATAGAACGCCTTGATGAAGAGCCTGATGCAAAGACGCACACCTTCTCTTATGAAAATCGTATCACTTATGGCATTTTCGGTAAGGGACGCATTGATGTAAACTATACTCTTGGCTACGGCAAAAGCGATGGCGGTATTCCTTTCGCACAATACTACTTTTACGAAGGCATCAGCCATGAAGTCCGCGCCACTGCAGATTATAGGTTACGCAAATTTACCGATTTGCTGTTTCGACTCAATTACCGTTTGCTTTCAACAAAGCACCGCAAGCCTGAACATCGCTTAGAAATGACCGTCAGCGCGGAACTGTAATCCTATAGATAATGTAATGAGCGGCATTCAGCACCGCCCAGACAAGAGACATTATTCTTCAAGATTGAAATGAAGCACTTCGTTGTATTCTGTACCAACGTATAACGTATCCCCATCAACAGCAAGAGAAGTTACATTATCAGGAATCTCTGAGACGACCTGTTTCCAAGCACCGTTTTCCATACGATAGATGCTTGTATCCTTGGTAACACCATAAACCGTTGTGCCATCAGCAGCTAAATGCTTCATGACGAGATTACTACCCTTTGCATCAGTGACGACTCGCCAAGTTCTATCATCATCCGATGTAATGATGCCTGCGTCCGTTGCTACATATACAGTGGGGCCTGCAAACACAATATCTTTGAAAGATTTAACAATAAAAGGCATCGCTGGCGTAAGATCAATCCAATTAGTTCCCTTATCAAATGATACGACAAGGTGTCCATCCCGTTTTCCAAGGTAGACAGTGTTACCTGAAACAGCAAGTTTTGGGCTTTTCCTCACCATCTCCTTTGTCAATTCAACGGTCTCTTCCTGCCCAGTATCGTGCCATTTTTGATCGCCGAGTTTCCAGCGGAAGAGTTTAAAGTTGTACTCCATATAAAATGTATTACCACTGACTGCAAACGGTCCCTTAAACCCCTGATCAAAAAGTTCCTCTTGTTGTTGCCGTTCCACTTGTGCTAACTGTTTGAAGAACTGAGCTGCGCCAAAGGAATTTGCTTTTAATTCTTCTTTCATCTGCTTTTCCTGCTCTAAAGGGAGGGACCGGTGCTTTAGAAACAAATGGTAGTTGCTCAACAGCCCGGAATCAAAAATAGGTATATCTTGAATCGGCACAAGTTTATTCCCATCTGTAGATATGCGATATAGAAGCGTTTTTCCATTATTACTACCTTTGGCATAGATAACACCATTAGATTTGACTATCTGCGTAATGCTTGGTTGTTCTTTCCTGTCGCGTTCCGTAATAGATGGTATTTCCATCTGAATAGTTTTCCAAGATTTACCTTTGTCCGTAGTTTTTGCTATTTCACCTCTTAATCTCCAGTACTCACCGCCAAATCTCGCGTAGAGAGTCGGAAACGTGCTTTGTGCCTTATCGTTCTCTTGATACACGATTAGATTGTCTATTGGACTCATTTCCTTCTCCCCAGGGATATTTACCTTGCTCCATGATTTGCCGCCATCAGTAGAACGATGGAGACCATCCCAGCTATAGACATAAAAGACACGTTCGTTTAACACTGCAGCTGGAAATCCACTAATCGTTGAAGGAGAAGTGCCAGGTGTCTGCGGCGGCATCCATGTATCTCCACCATCAGTTGAACGAACCATGCCATGTTCCATCGCCAGAAGTGTTTCACCAACAGTAATAAGTGCAATTTCGGGTGCCCGCCCCTTTATAGGCCAGGCATTTGTCGGAGTAATATCTTTCCACGAATCCCCAAGATCAGTTAAGCGGAATATCCACCAACCACGCTCCAGTCCTCGGGAAACTCTGTTAGCGTCTCCCATCTCCCAACTAAATTCTGCAGCAACATACAACTTTCCTTCAGCCGCTGCTACAGAAAAAATCCTACCGATTTCTGGAGCAGGTAACTTTAAGCGTTCCCAAACCTCAACCTCAGGGTTGAGACGGTAGAGTCCCGTGTCTGTTGCAGTAAAAAGGACATGCTGAACCTTGACTAAGGAACTAATTCTTCCCTTCAATCCTTTATCCATCGCTTCCCATGTTTTACCTTTATCTTCAGAACGCAAAATCCCGCTTGTAAAAGCAACATAAAACACATCCTCTGTTAGCACCAATTCAATCGGAGTCCAATATTTTTCTTCCTGCCATGAGTAGAGTAAATCCCATGTCTTCCCATCATTGATTGAAACAAAGAGGTTGTTAGATGGGATCATGTAAAGGGTATTTTTCCACTTTGCAATAGGCGGTCTCGGTGTCCACCAAGTATCCAGTGATCCCATGTCAGAGATATGTTGCCACTGCTTTCCATCGGCAGGTAATTTATAGAAACTTAGTTCATCACCAAGCACATATACATCGCCTTCAGGTGTTCCCAGCATATTCATGAGCGGGCTGCCTTTTATCGGTTCAGTCTGAATCCACTGCTGTTTGGGAACAGAGATCTCCTCTCCTTCTGCCTGCGATGCAGCCAATAATACTTCATCTGGTTTCTCTC
>JAPPMR010000897.1 GCA_028818995.1 Candidatus Poribacteria bacterium
AGAATGAGTGTTAGTTTACATCTCATAGTGGGTCTCCTATTCACAGAACTGTTCATTACTTTTTTAATCTCCTTTTTAAGTAGGTCTATAAAGTGTACAACTTTTTCTAAACTTTGCCAACCTTTTATAGTAATTTTGACTTTAGGGTATAATTCCCTATGAAACTCAATTTAGCCAATTCCGAAACTAC
Source organism: Candidatus Poribacteria bacterium (assembly GCA_028818995.1). The sequence continues at coordinate 191 of JAPPMR010000897.1, forward strand.
TTATTGCGAAATTGTTTTCTATGTTCCAGTTTTTCGTAGGTTCCCGTTCAACCCAACCTACACCGAAACTTACAGAGAACAGTTCAAAATCCAGTTTTGGCTTGAAAAGCGAAGGCACTCTCGATCTGCTCAAGTTTTAACAACTCAAGTTGAGGGGACAGGTGAATGGCAATAACATCAAAGCGGCAGGGCGCGTCTAAGAGATTCTGAGCCTGCAGATATGCCAAAGCAACCTTTGAGATCTGCCGCTGTTTCTGGATGGTTACAGCCTCTTGCGGCAAGCCGAATCTGAGGCTCCGCCGCGTTTTCACTTCCACAAAAACGATAAATTCGCCATCTCGTACGATGATATCTATCTCGCCGCGTCCCGCGCGATAGTTCTGCACAAGGATTTTACACCCACGCGCCTTGAGATGTTCCGCTGCCAACGATTCACCAATCTTTGCGATGTTCAAACGTGAACGATCCATTTATGTCTTCCATTCCTCCTCTCTGCCCATAAGTGTCTATAGAGATATGAAACACCACTATTCTTTCTTTTTTAGAGTTCCCCATAGGGTTAACCACTTTTGTTTCGGAGAAATAGACAAGGGTTTTGGGGACCAAGCCGGTGTCAGAGCCAGTTGTAAGTCTTCAACAACAGGAACACCCCCATTACCATCGGCATTCATCACGTATATACCGTAAAGTTTCTGCCATTCTGATGAATAAGCAATCTGTGTGCCATCTGGCGACCACGTCGGATGTTGGTCACGGGATTTGCTATTCGTCAGATTCCTCTCATCTGTGCCATCTATATTTATGATATACACATCAAAGATTTTGTTGCGGTAAGACGCAAATGCAATCTGTGTGCCATCTGGCGACCACGCGGGTTGTGTGTCCCAAAACAGCGAGTCAGTGACGCGTGTTACGTTGGTCCCATCAGTATTCATAATAAAGATGTCCGATCCAGAGATACGAGTGGATTCAAATGCAAATTGTTTCCCACCTGGCGACCACGCGGGTTGGCTGTCTACACCTGGATGGTTGGTGATCCGTATTTGGTTCGTACCGTCGGTGTTCATCACATAAATTTCTACGTTCCCATCCCGCTCTGATGTGAAGGCGATCTGTTTCCCATCTGGTGACCACGCGGGAACACCGTGATCAGCCGGATGTTGGGTTAGCTGAATCGGTTTTCCTCCGCCTACGGTCATTACATAGATTTGAAAGAAGAATCCCTCTCGTTCAGATACGAAAGCGACCTGTTTTCCATCCGGAGACCAAGTCGGTTCCGCGTCATACGACTCGTGGTGGGTAAGCTGTTTAACATTTTTTCCATCAGGAGTCATCGCATAAATTTCTGGATTTTTAAGACTGCCAGACATAAAGACGATTTGAGCCTCAGCACACCGTGTTACACTTGCCAATACTAAGGCACTCAAAAATATAAAAACAATGAATCCTTTTTGCAGATTATTCCGTAAATTCAATAATCCCAATAGGATTCTCATTTTTCCGCCCCTTCGCAAAGCGCGGAAGCAACCCGTTTTAATAATTGAAATTTCATCGTGTCTCATTATATTTAATCGCGTCCAACAGCGCATCTGTGTAAATTGGTTAAACAATGCCGATTGCATAATTCTACTCCTTTTCTGTTAACGTAGTGTTTATCTATTCTTCTTCAAGCGAGATTTGAAAGAGCCCGAGTTGGTAGGTAGCAACGTGCAGTTTGTCGTTACTGACAACAAGAGAAACAACCCGACCCGTATCGGATGGATTAAACTCCCAAGGCTCTTGTGTAGAACTGTTGTTGATGGCGACAAGAGCGGTAGTCTTATCTGAAACGCTCGGAGAGATCCGATGCCATTTGCTACGCTCATCTAAACGATAAACTCCCGTATCGCCAGCACCATAAACTTTAGTGCCGTTCACAGTGAATTTGTCTATGATGATATGTGCCCCCACTCTATCAGTTATCACGCGCCAATGCGTACCGGCTTGTGAAGCTAAAACCCCTTTGTCTGTTGCCACGTAAACCGTTGAACCTGCAAAGACTATCTCCTTAAAATGGTCGAAGCGAAGTGGAAGACTCGATGTAATGTCCCTCCAACTATCCCCGTCATCAAACGATTGAAACAGTCTACCATCCCGTTTCCCTACATAGACGGTTTCATCTGAAATCGCTAATTTGAATTCCTTATCCAATTCGCTATCAGGCTGTTTACCCGTATCTACCAGTCCAGTATTTGTCCATTCTGAATCACCGGGTTTCCATTTGAAAAGTCGCCGTAAGTATTCTACATAGAACGTATCACCACTGATGGCAAACCCACCAACTCCGCCATATACATCAAGAAGGTACAGTGTAGCCGGCACATTATCAATTACCTGACGGCCCGCCGCTAAGTCCGCGTGTTTCAGTTCTTCAAGTTGTGCCTCCGTCCAAAATTCAAGGACAAGTGTTTCGCCCCCAAAATCCGGTATTCCTTGGACCGGTATAAACTTGTCACCATCTGTAGATAAACGAAAAACACGTAAGTTGTCTCCTTCATCTACAATCATATAGAGAACATTATCAGCAACAACTATCTTTGACGCTAATAAACCCTCCCAAACGCCCCTCCACGATGCCCCTTGGTCGAGTGATCGATAAATCCCTTCGCTGGTATGCACATAGAACTGATTGTTGAACACAATCATATCCCGGGTTGTGATGCCCACCATCCCACTCACAAATGGATGCCATGAGTTCCCACCATCGGTTGTGCGATGAATACCGAATATCCCTGATCTGTAAAACGTGCTTTCATCCACCGCCCAAATTGGAGAACGAACCGACGCAAATGAATGCGGGTCAAATCCAAAATTTTCTCGAGATTGTTCTCCATCCTCTGAACGGAATTCATTAACACTTTGCGCTAACTGTCTTACACCGGTTGGTGTCCGTACAAACGTAGATTCATCTTTAGGCGTTATCTCAGTCCACGACGCTCCCAAGTCGGTTGAATGGAAAATCCTGTTTGAACTCGCATTGTTGTCGCGCATTATTTCCTTTACGGTCTTTGTCGTTGAAAAAAGGTCGGGTCCCGTTCTAACATAGAGGTTGTTTTCAAAGACCTCTAAGGAATAGATAGCTTCGGATGGATCCACAGGCAGCTGCTCCCAAACATCTGAATTGAGACGGTAGAGTCCCCTGTTTGTGCCAGCAAATACAGTGTTTCCAACCGCTGTCATCGCATAAATTCTTTTGCCTGCTAATCCATCGTTCAAGGGTATCCACTGCTCACCAGCATCCGTAGATCGGAAAACACGTCCATCCAGAAATGCGAGATACATCGCAGTCTGCGCTTGTGCTTCATCCGTGATGGCGAGTCCGGCAGCATAGCCCTTTGGTAAGAAACTACCACGTGTACTCCATGTCTCTCCATCATCAGTTGAAGTAAATAGTTTATAAGAAACAAGATAGAGGATTCCCCTATGCTCCGCAATAGGCACGTATGACCATGTTGGGACACTTCTGTTGATAAGCGTCCACGCAGTTCCATCCGCCGCCAATCTGTAAATACCTGTTGATGCCACAGCATAGAGATCTCCTCTGGATGTAGCAAAGAGATTGATGTCGGCACCCCCTTGGAGTCCATTCATTTGCCTCCACTGCGAAGCAGAAAACTTGTTGGAATCTCCCCATGGATCAGAGGCTAAAGTCGTCTCAGAAACTTGTAAGCCAGTGCTATTGTTTCTACCGGGAGCAGCACGTCCAATCCGATTTCGCACATCCGGTTTTGACACGATATCAAGCACGATAGGTGTCTCAACGATTTCAATTGTAGGTTCAGATTGTGCATCGAAACTATACGGTTTCTGAAAAGGGACAATGTACTGACTGCTTACACCGAGCAGCAATACAACCAATAAAGTAGCTGTCCCAAAAGCCGCCCACGGGAGTATATGTTTCCCAGATGGAGGCGGTGTCGGCTTCGTATCAGCGACTTGTTCCATGATATTCTCGGTGAAGTTGGTAGAGAGTTGGACACCTCCAAGCATTTCTCGGATCATCGGTTCATCATTCTTTAAACGTTCTCGCGCCCGTCGCAGCCGACTCTTAATTGTATTCACTGAAACACCTAAGAACTTACAAATCTCCTTCGCTGTCATCTCGCCGAGATAGTAGAGTGTCACCACTGTGCGCTCACTCTCTGGAAGTTTTTGCAGCAGTTTCCTAACGATTGCATGACGATTTTCGGTCGCTTCCGTCTCACGTTGTTCTGAAACGTAACGGTCATAAGAGGCTTTCTCTACTTCATCCACAAATGTATCCTCCAGTGATTGCATCGTAGGTTCGTTTTTCTGCATCCACTTAATACAGAGCCGATTGGCAATGACATAAAGCCATCCGGCAAACTGATTACGATTCCTTAGTGTGGCGAGGTTCTTGTGTACCTGGAGGAAGGTGTCTTGGGCGATCTCTTCAGCGAAATGAAAATCCCCTATCTTCCGCCACGCGAGGGCATGAACACTCTTTTGGTATTTTCGGACTAAGATGCTGAACGCCTCGTCGTCGCCATCCAAAATCCTATGAATCAGTTGAACATCGTTTTCTACCATCGGAATTCTCCATGATTAGCGTTAGCAGACAGCGGAACAAACTCCGATGTCTTCGTGAAATCGGATCAGTTCACAGGGAGATGTTGTGGAACAGAGACCCGTCCAGAACGTGTGACATAAGTATAAATTGTATTTTTTTTCAACACACCAAACAACAGCTTTTCGTAAAATGACAGTTCACTTAAAGGCAGGTTCACCTCGTGCAGCTCCTTGTAGAAGTTCTGGTCTACATAAGCCCACACACCGTCCCATCTATTGATAATACCCTCCTCTTCACGGGCATCCAAGATACGAGAGAGAATGCCGCCCGAAAAATTATATTCTGAACCGCCGACATTGACCCGTGAGATATACGCGTTGGAATAAATAAGCGTTTCATCGTCAAGCCAAAGCATCCCATCATTGAGAATCTGAGTCGGCTCTCCGAGTTCTTCAACGCTTCGCTTGATAATGTTCTCAGCACCTTGTACAGGTTGATTTGTGATATAACCTGCTGCTCGCAGTCTATTCTCCTTAAAAGTATACACGATTTTTACAGGTATATCATTAATGCGATGATTGTAGACAAGCGTATTTCCTTTCCGTAGGAATAGCTGCTTGTCCAGTTCCGCCAGCAATACCCGTTCTTGTGTGTAGCCCCACCGCGTTTTGCGAAAATGGTAAGTCTCATTCGGTTCCGACAACATCGGTCCAAGGTTCGCGCACCCCAGAGAAAGAAACACTGGAATCAACAATAGATTTCTCTTCAATCCAGATAAACCCTTATATGCTTTCATTGTATATCTCCTTCAGATTGAGGAAATGTAGGCTACCCTACCAAACATTTAAACGATGAATAGATGGAGCCGTGTTTACATTCACCTGAACTCAGCGTGAATTTGACTTAAGCACACCGGTTGGATTAGATTGTACTTTAGCGACTTCTCACACCAATCCGTTGGAATGCTTCTGCAGGTAAATATTTCCCCAACATTTCCCGAACGCTTGCTTCCGTGAGCAGCTGCGGCGTGATTAAGAC